>DAOVKO010000213.1 GCA_030631725.1 Actinomycetes bacterium
CCTTCCCGGCAAGGCGTGCATGTGCCGCAGGCCTCTTCGCAGAGGAAATGCATGAAATAGCGGGCCACGTCCACCATGCAGGTGGCCTCATCCATGACGATCAGCCCACCCGATCCCATCATCGCTCCCAGCTCGGTCAACTGCTCAAAATCCACTGGCGTATCCAGCAGACTCTCGGGGATACAGCCCCCCGAAGGACCGCCGATCTGCACGGCTTTGAACCTCTTGCCGTCGGGAATACCCCCGCCGACCTTGTAGATGATATCTCGCAGGGTTATCCCCATGGGCACTTCCACCAGGCCGGTGTTGTTGATCTTACCCACCAGCGAGAACACCTTGGTCCCTTTGCTCTTTTCGGTACCCATTGAGCTAAACCACTTGGCCCCGCGATTGACAATCAACGGCACATTGGCCCAGGTCTCCACGTTGTTCAGATTGGAAGGCTTGCCGAACAGCCCCACGTCCGTGGTGTGAATGTACTTGGCTCGCGGATCGCCTATTTTGCCTTCGATCGAAGCCATCAACGCCGTCGACTCGCCGCACACAAAAGCCCCCGCCCCCCGATTGATCCGAATGTCAAAATCAAAACCGCTTCCCAGGATATCCTCGCCCAGCAGGCCGAACTCCTGAGCCTGCTGAATAGCAATTCCCAGATTCTCCACCGCCAGTGGATACTCAGCCCGCACGTAGATGTATCCGTGACTCGAGCCGATGGCATAAGCGCCGATGATCATACCTTCCAGCACCGAGTGCGGATTGCCCTCCATGATGCTCCTGTCCATGAACGCCCCGGGGTCGCCCTCGTCGCCGTTGCACAGGACATACTTCGGCTGGCCCGTAGCATCTCGGCAAGAGCGCCACTTGCGCCCGGTCAAGAACCCGCCGCCGCCTCTGCCCCGCAGGCCCGATTCGCTGATCTGCTCGATTACCTCGTTAGGTTTCAACTCACTTAGGGCCTTGGCCAAGCCGGCGTATCCGCCCACGGCCAGGTAATCTCTAATACTCTTAGGATCGATAGCCCCGTTGTTGGCGAAAACGATGCGGTGCTGATGCTTGTAAAAGCCGACCTGCTCTTCCGTTTGCGCCTTTTCCTTTGTCTGCGGATCCACATAAAGCAGTCGCTCGATCAGCTCGCCCTGCTTTATCGTTTTGGCTACTATCTCCTCGACATCATCGAGCCCCACACGCTGGTAAAATGTCCCTGCCGGATGAATGACCACCAATGGCCCGCGTTCGCAAAAGCCATGACAGCCCGTCGCTCGCACACGCACGCTATCTTCCAGACCTTCCTTAGCCAAAGCCTCACCAAAGGCCTCGACCAGACGCCCCGAACCATAGGCCTGGCAACCGGTCCCACAACACAGGGCCACCGTAGTCTGCGTCTTCTGCTCGTCGGCCTGAATCGAGCTGCGCAGGGCCTCGAGTTCCTCAAGGCCGGTCAGTTTCGCTGTGGCTACTGTACTCATATCGTCTTGACTATCCTCAGTCCAAATCGCCCAGTATCTTGTCCACGTCCCGGCTGGTAACCTTACCGTGGTAAGTATCATTAACCACTACCACCGGGCCCAGCGCACATGCCCCAAGGCAATTCACCGACTCCAGGCTGTGTTGTAGATCGTCGCTGGTTTGCCCGGTCTTGATTCCCAAATCTCTTTCGAGTTTTTCCAGAATATTAGCCGCCCCACGCACGTGGCAGGCCGTGCCCATACACACGCAGACGTGGTGCTTACCCCGCGGCTGCAGACTGAAGGACGAGTAAAAAGTGGCTAAGCCGTAAGCCTGAGAAAACGGCACGTCCATCTCTTGGGCCACCACCTCCAGGACCTCGGGCGACAGATAACCGTACTCGGTCTGGACATCCTGCAGCACGGTTACCAGGGAATTGCCCTGGGCCCGATGGCCAGCGGCAATCCGCCTGGCCGCCGATACGTCTATTTCTTCAACGCTTGTCAACTCTTCGCTTGGCATAGAACACCTTTATTGCCTTCGGTCAAAAAACGCCGCTCAATTCGCTTCCTGTAAATGTCTGCCGAACTCGACCCTTTAGTTCGCAGCCGAGTTCGGCAGCGCGGACAGTCTCACTTTACGTCTGCTCCTCCTTTGCCTGCTCCTTGCCCGACTGGGCAGCTTCGTACTCCCGCCTGGCAGCAACCTGGCGCTTTTGTTTGTTCAACTCCTCAGCCGAGAGAAAACGCAACGCCCCGCTCGGACAGGCATTGACACAGGCCGGTTGCAAACCTTCTTCAGTGCGACTAAGGCAAAGATCACACTTCAGGGCCACCTTGCCGTCACTCCGTAGATCCACTACCCCGAAGGGACACACGGCAATACAGAACTTGCAACCGATACACTTATCTTCATGGATAATCACCGCCTGTTCGGGCCCCAGCTTTTCGATGGCCCCGCACGGGCAGATGGTAACGCAGGGCGCATCCTCACAGTGCCGACACTGCAAGGGAATAGCCGTTCCTTCAACCTGTTCCAGGCGAACGCGAGCCACCGGAGCTGGGTCCTCGTAGATGGCCTTGGCCAACTCTTTCGATTCCGAGTGCTCCAAGGCACAGGCCAACTCACAGGAATGGCAGGAGAGGCACTTGCTCAACTCAACGTATATGCTGCCCTTCATAACTGTTCCTCGAATAGTCCCAGTAGTCTTTGTCTGCTACGAAGCTGCGGCAGCCTCAGTCACCGTCTTGGGGGCGTAAGGCACCGGATGCATCACCGGGGCAAGATTCAGTTCGCTCCGCTTGCGGTCAATGTGATCCAGCATCAAATGCGCCGCCGCGATGGGGTCAGACTCGAAGGCAAACTTGCCGCCGAAAAGCTCCTCCATATCTTCGCAGAGGAATTTGGTCAACTCTTTGGCCCCCTGAACCGGGAAGGGCTGGCCCAGCACGGTATAGACACCAGAGGCTGCGACGTAGAAGCCGATAGATACAGCCTTTTCGCTCATCCACTCAGGGGCGGCACCGGCGGCAGGCAAATCAGCAATGCTCGCCCCTAATCCCCCCTGATTGACGACATTGCAGAGCGTTACCAAAATCCTACTGATATCCACACAGGACCCCTGGTGCAGCACCGGCGGAATGCCCACCGCTTCGCATATCTCCCGCAATCCCTTGCCGCAGTACTTCAGGGCCCCGCCCGGATCCATCAGCCCCGCCTTGGCATCGGCTATAGCTGTGCAGCCGGTCGTTACCACCAGCACGTCGTTGGCCAGCAGTTCTTTGGTCATGGCCACATGGCCGTAGTCGTGTTTTATCTTGGGATTGTTACAGCCCACAACGGCCGCAGCCCCCCGCAATCGCCCGGTCATGATCCCTTCGTTCAGAGGACGATAACTCGGCCGATATCTCCCGCCGAGAAACTCAAACACATTCTCGGCCGTAAACCCGGCCACCAGCTTCTGCCGGATATCCGGAATACAGACCGTCTTGCCCTTGCGCTTGGGAAAGTTTTCGATGGCCATGCTGATAATCTGCTTGGCTATATCCATGGCCTTGCTTTCGTCAAACTCAATGTGCTCGGCAAAGGGGAACTTGGCCTTAGGGCTGGTGGAAATCAGCTTGGTGTGGAAGCACTTGGCCAACTCACCCAAAGCGGGCATGATGCACTGAACATCAACAATTATGGCATCTGCAGCCCCAGTGGCCAAGGCCAACTCCTGCTGCAGGAAGTTGCCTGCTATGGGAATGCCGTGCCGCATCAATATTTCATTGGCCGTGCAGCACATCCCGACCAAGTTAATGCCCTTGGCCC
>DAOVKO010000125.1 GCA_030631725.1 Actinomycetes bacterium
TTCCGAAATTGTGCCAGCTCTACTGTGCTCATCTTCTATCCTGCCGACGAGATTTACGCCGAACCTGACGGTCGATGCTCCGCCACCAGCTTTTCCACTGGCCCGATGAATCGCCCGAACATTCCAGATAGGCCTTGAGGAACCGCAATCGCGCCGTCCGGCTCATTACAGGCCAGTCTAATGAAGCCCGGGCCAAGCGCCCCAGCGACTTCACCTTTTTGAGATAGCCTCGGCCGTTCGCTCGACAGCCGTCAAGGTCCAGCAGATAAAGGTGTGGCCTTCGCCTCTGGTCGAAGTGAACGAAAATATTTATACCCTTGAGGTCTCGATGGAAAAAGTGGTGCTCGTGCAGTCGACCAAACAGCCCTGCCAAATCTTTGGTCAAATGGGCCAATTCGTGCCGGCTCAAGTCCTGGGCCTCCTGGCAGACGAATTCCTCCAGGGTCTTGCCCGGCAAAAGACTCTGGGTAATGATGCCGGCGGCCACTCTCAGGCCGGCCAGGCGTTTTTCAAAGACCGCCAGAGGCAAAGCCGTGGGAATCCCCGCCGCCAATAAGGACCAGCCGATCTTCCAGTTCCAACTCGATCGCGTCCGACGCAGCAGACCAATAGCTTTACGCAGCAGGTTGCGCCGGCGAGATTGCTTGCAGAACACCTCGAGCTGAACCCCCCCCAACTCCAGGCGCCGCTGCAGGACGCTGGAGCTGTGCCCGTCCCGCAGCAATTTGGTATCCGGATCGCAGTAGAGCAGTTCTGCCGGGTTGGCCAGGGCTTTTCGCCAATCGGCTGTGCTCACCTCAGGCCAGGCCCGCGGCAATAACCCCCCAGGGTCGCAGTAGCGCAGCAATACCCTTGCCCGCCAACCGCCGCCCAGACGCAAGGTATCCACCACGGCCTGAGTATCGTTTAATTTCTCAGAACCTGCATTCATTAGGATGAACATAACCGATAGGCACAAATCTGGCAAGCCCGGCCAATCTTAGTCTGCAAAATGCTGCTTTGGCCTTGTAATTCGCCCGGCTGGACGAGAAGATAGCTTGGTAGGTTTAGTATATTCTGTTCTGGTTTGTAAAGGACTCGGCTGTGGCTATCAATCTGAGCGAGCTTTGTGCTTCCGGGACGGTGCTGACCGATGGGGCTATGGGGACCGAACTTGACGCTCGTGGTCAGCCCGCAGGCCAAGCCCACGAGCTTTGGAACGTCGAGAATCCCGAGGCTGTGGGGCAGGTGCATGCCGCCTATGCCCAGGCGGGCTCGCGCGTAGTGCTGACCAATACCCTTCAGGGCAATCCGATTTCATTGGCCGGCCACGGCCTGGCCAAGCGCACGGCTGAGCTGAACAAGGCCGCCGTCAACATTGCCGGTGAAGCTGTGGGGCCCGATGTGCTGGTATTCGGTTCGGTGGGCCCTTCGGGCAAGTTGCTGCTGAGCGGAGACGTCAGCGAAGACGATTTGCTTAGGGCCTTTGCCCAGCAGATTAGAGCTCTGGGCGAGGCCGGCGCTGCTGCGATTGTCCTGGAGACCTTCGCCGACCCGGACGAGGCGGCTGCTGCCCTTCGGGCTGCTAAAGATAACTGCGATGTGCCGGTGGTGGTGAGCTTTAGCTTTGCAGCCGGTGCTGATAACGACCGTACAATCATGGGGGCCGATGCCCGCCGCATCGTCGACCAATTGGGCCCGCTGGGCCCGGCGGCCTTTGGCGCAAATTGCGGCGTTGGGCCGGATTTGGCTGTGGGTTTGGCCCAGCGTTACCGCAAGGTTTGGGCTGGGCCGTTGTGGATCAAGCCCAACGCCGGCGTACCCAAATTGATCGAAGGCCAAACGGTTTTTTCTGCCGGGCCCAGCGAATTCGCCCAGCAAATTCCGCCAATCATTGAGGCCGGCGCAGACTTTATCGGCGGCTGTTGCGGCTCCACGCCGGAGCACATCCGAGCAGTGGCGGAGATGCTCTCAAAGAAAAATAATTAGCCGCAGATTTCACTGATTACACAGATAAGGAAAAGGGACAAGGGAAGACCCCAGAAACTATCTATAGCACTTGAAAAATCCTATCCTTGTCGGAAGAGATAATCCAAATACCCTTGTCATATGGATTACGCTTAGAATCTAAGAACATACGGATTTGCTCAGAAACGTGGCTCCAGTCCCAATCAAGTGGGGATGTGTCACGGATCACAAGGGCAGTATTCGGGCCATAATCCTTATCTAGCTTCTTCCGGATTCTTTCCTTGATCATTTCAAGCACGTTGCCTTGCAAACAGCTGACACGGTCAAAAATGCTTTCTTCGCCTTGCCTGACTGCTTCGAGATGACGCTTCAATGACTCAAGGTCTCTAGCATCCGACCGACCAAGAGCAGCCTGGATATCGCCCGGACGGTCTTCTGTAAGGGTGATTTCAAGCCGCAGCTCTCGTGCACTTCTGTCCAAGCAGATAAATTCCGGAGCATCAGAATGCTCGACAATCTCGTAAGAAGAATCCATTTGAGCGTTATAGAGTTTGAGAAAACCCCCTGCTGTTGCACGTTCTATGGCTTCCTTTTCGTTCAACGCATCCTTTCTTCTTTCTCCCATTTGGTTCTCCCATTCATGATGAGCAGAAGTTAATCAAATTCCTTCCTTTTTGCACGGCTATAGTCGTTCCTCCAGGGGGCTTTTAGTCCGGCGGCGGTTGTAGCTCTTTCTGCCCTTTTTGGTTGAGTGGGGCTTTTGGACCGGGCTGCGCGGCCAGCTCCGCCGGGGGAACAAAGATTTCTTTCGCTTTCTGGCAGGGGACATTTTTGAGCCTTTGTGCTGTGAGGTCCCTAATCGCGCCTTGTTGTAGGCTTGAGGCCCGAGACTTGAGTGGTTCCCAGCCTACGTTTTTCTGCGCCTCAAGCCGCAAGTCTCAGGTCTCAGGCCTTCCTTTATTACTTGACAGAAAACGCTATTTAGCCTAATCTGCCTGTACAAAAATGCAAGAACTGTCCAGCCGGACAGTTCCGGCCAAAGCCCGGGTGGCGGAATAGGCAGACGCGCTAGCTTGAGGTGCTAGTCCCCAAAATACCGGGGGTGCTGGTTCGAATCCAGTCCCGGGCATGTTTTTATAACTACTTCAATATCAATTGCTTATAAATTTCTCGAAATCCCAAAAACACTTATTTTTGCATTTATTGTCGACACTTTGACTATACCTTTTTACAACACGAAGACCATCTTGAAAAGGAAAAGATAGTGTCCCGCCCTAGTACTCCGTCAATCTTATAATTAGGAACTCCTGAATTGGGGATACAATCGCTTGAGTTTGATCCGTGCGTCGTCGGTGCGGAGTCGCCAATCGACTTTCTGTTCTTCGCGATTTCGTCGCTCAGCCCAGGCTCGACAATGGCATGGATTACCCGACGGCGCAATGTTTCTTGGGCCGCGGGCGAAAGTCTTCGACCATCTTGTGCTGTGTTCATACAGGATCATAGAGCATAACCCGACCGAAAGTTCAATAAATTATGCTCCGATTAGTAAAACTGTTCTCTGGC
Organism: Actinomycetes bacterium; assembly: GCA_030631725.1. Taxonomy (GTDB): domain Bacteria; phylum Planctomycetota; class Phycisphaerae; order JAACET01; family JAACET01; genus JAACET01. The sequence continues at coordinate 3,511 of DAOVKO010000125.1, forward strand.
CGGTTCCATCTGTGGCTCTGTTTTGCGCTGCCAGAGATTTTATCGGATGCACGAGACCCTCCGCCTACAAGGACGTTAACCTCGTCGTCGACATAGTCCACAACGCTGGCCTATCAAAAAAAGTCGCCCGTTGCCGCCCCCTTGGCGTAATCAAAGGCTAATCGCTTCGCATATCTGGCATTTTACGAAGCCAACAGTATGCTTCCACGTGATATAGGTTCTTTTCAGTAGTGGGTTTCATCAGCATTCTGGCGGTAACATGTCTGAATTTCTTGTCTGGCCAATGCTTGCTATTTCCAACACCAACCTTGAATACCTTACTTGGTTTCCACGGCATATTTAGGCATATCCCTCGCCTAAACCCTTCTGTAGTAATTACAGCGGCGTCCAATACTTTTAGTCTGCCGATATTTTCAAATTCCTTCTCATACAAACGTATTGCCAGGGCCTTGACGCCAGGCGAAGCGGAGATATCAATTACGACTTCTTCGCCACCCAATACCACGTCGTCTTCACCTTGGGCTGGTCGTTCTTTAGCTTCAAAAAACTCCGCTGGTTTTTCCGGAGCCTCATAGTCAAGAATATATAGATCGTAAGCATTTTCTTGGTCCTTGCGATAGACCTTTATCTGAATAGGCAATAAGGAGTTTCGACCCACCGTAATAGATACACTTTCCGCCCATGGTTGTATGCTCTCACCGGGATCAAGTTTATATACCAGAAAATCTTCCCCTACATGGATTGGTGTATTTCCAAGAAATTCCTCCTTGTCAAAGTCAAACCAGCCTAGAACCATCTTTTCAAGGAAGTTGTGGCCTGTAATCTCTACGATTTTGGATGGGTCTTGGCGTATCTGGAATCCGTCACGATCAAATACGGTTAGTATATTCCCGTCGTCAACGTATTCGGTCCCATCGGACTTTATACCCACTACTTTGCCCTGAGAATGCCAGCCTTCGAGACTGACTCTAAGACCACTAGTTCGGCGCTTGATTTCATAGAAATGTACGTAATTTACTTGCTTGATCCGTTGGGCCACACTACCCCAGGCAACGTTTGTCCCGCCATTGCCGCCCGTCAGCCAAGCGAATAGGCTAACGACGCCGATTACTACTGCAGCCGCAGCGGCTGTGCGAAGCAAAGGAAGCCGATGCCACAGACGCGGAGTGGGCTTCCCATCAGATATATCGGCCAGGAGCTTGGCCTGAAGTTCGGCCCGAGCTTGTGGGGCCGGCATCTGCCGAAGTTCTGCCTCCAAGGCCTCCAGGGAAAGCTCATTGCGCTCAAAATTCTCATTCTTTTTCGTTTCCATTGCTAAACCCTCCCATCAAGAGTTACCTTCAATCGTCCAAGGGCCTGGCTCGTCCGCCACTTGACCGTCCCCACCGGCTCATCCAGAACCGTCCCCATCTGCCTGAAGCTGAGCCCCTGAAAATAGTGCAGCACAATAACCTCCCGATCCGCCGGCTCCAACTCCCCCACAGCCGCGTAAACACGGCCGGAACGCTCCCTAGCTATCACTTCGTCCAGCGGATTCCGAACACTTCTCGTTCTGCCATTGCTGTGCCGCAGCTGCTCTGCTACTGCCTGCCCACGTTTGCTGCGGCGTTTGAAATCGATGAACTTCCCGTAGGCTATTCTGTGCAGCCAAGTCCCAATCGATGCCCGCCCCCGAAAGCTGCTAATACTTGCCCATGCCGCCGCGAACGTCTCCTGGGTCAGGTCTTCTGCCGCACTCATTTCACCGCTAAGATGAAGCAAGAAGCCGTAAATCCGCCCATAATGTCTCCGCACAACCTCTGCGCAGGCCTCTCGGCTTCCTGTACGAATCGCTTTTAGCAGCTGCCGTTCCTGTCGTAGCGCCATCTTTGCCGCAATCAGTCGGGCCCTAAACCATTCTTTGCCCCCATCTTTTAGACGAACGAGAGTATAAAGGTGTTGGCCAAAAAATAGAAGATTCCGGCCTTTGCCCCCCGCGCATGGTTAGCCCCAACTGAACCCGCCTCAGCCAAACCGAGGACTATATGTACTGATTTCCTGGCCCTGGGAGTCATACAGTGCACGTCGAGGCACCGACCTACGGGGCTAGACACTCCCCCCTTTTGCCCAGGGACATCTACGACGACAGCCCGCAGTTATTTAGCGGCTGGCTAGCGCAGCCATTTCGGTTTTCGCCAGCTTAGCTGCCGATGAAAGAGGATATTCGTCTATCAGATTCTGATACAACTGACGAGCTGCGAGTGGATCAGTTTCTCGCCTATTGCGGGCCTGCTGGAGCATATCCATCTGCTTCTGGGACTGTTTCTTGGCAAAGGCCTCGGCCTGAAGGCTCATCTTGATGACGTTGCCAATCTTCGGATCATTCTTGAGCCAGGCCATCTCCATTTCAGTCAGCTCCTTTACGCACTCGTCCTTGCTCTCGGCTCCCATGCGCCGCAAAGCCCTGAAAGCAGGCCAATATTTTCCCGACAGTATCTGCTCCTTGGCCAGATCGATTTGACGGATTTCTGCGGTCCGCTGGTTGCCCTGCTCATAGCCGGGCAGCGGACGCAACTTGCTCAACAGTTCTTTCGCGCTGCGAACTTCCTGGAATCCGCTGTAAACGCGGAGCAAACGCTTCAAATTGGCCACCTCTTCGATTACGTCGTGTGAGCAGAAGGTCCCCGGCTTCTTTCCTGATGTGCAATCGACCAGTGGTTTTGAGCAGATTTTTTCGACCCTAGCTTTGGTCTCCCGCATCTCGGTAGCAGCCTGGGAGTGGAGCTTGGCCAGTTCCTGGCGAGCTACGTTGACGCAGGGGTCCTTGGCCGGAAATCTGGCTGCCCGATTGAGGTCGCGCGTGGCTGTCCCCACAAGACCAATCTGCAA
>DAOVKO010000022.1 GCA_030631725.1 Actinomycetes bacterium
CCGGCTCGTGAGTATATCGACATCCTTGTGTCCTGATTCGCTACTTCTTTGACGACGGAAGACAGATTTGACGACGGAAGACAGACTCTTGGCGGCCAAAATGATTGTGTTACTCGATAGTTACTTGCTGTGGAATGCCCGCAGCCAACGGCTTCTCCCTGCGGCTCACATTCCATACCAGCTTACGGAGACTAATTGCTCATGCCCGATCCACAATGCAGTTCAGGATTGCAGCCTGGCAAGAGTCTCCTTTCGGAATATCGAGACCAGATGGTCCGAAGGATGGACCTTGTCCAGGATGAAGGGACCAGGGAGCGAATCGGCCAAATGATCGAGTTGGTCGATGACCTCGATGCCCTTTTCGAAGACGGCTGACATTAACCCCTGACCTTCTCAAGGTTGGAAACTTCTATCGTAGTTTTCTATCGGAGGCAAACGCTTATGGCCCAAACCCGGACGTAAAGGTCGAGTGTTTTTGATTGTGATGTTGTTAGTTCGATGACCTGAAAAATCCTAACCCGAAAGGAGCGAAACCATGAAGACCGCAAAAAAAACTATTCTTTTCCTTGTTGTACTGTCCTTAGCACTCTCGCTGCCCGCAACTGCCCGAGCCCATTGGATCCCAGATGATGGCCACAAGATGCACTGGCCCCAGGAACCGAACCAGGATGGCTGGGACATCGACATGACCACCTACGTCCTGGCCGACGACTGGAAGTGCTCTGAGGACGGGTCCGTATCGGACATCCACTTCTGGTATTCCGTCCAGGGCGACGGGGGGACGGAACCTTATCCCCCCCCCCACTTTCCAGCCGTCAACGTCACCATCTATTCCAATGTGCTTGCCGGTGCCAATCCGACCTTCAGTCATCCCGGCGAGGTGCTCTGGGGCACGCGGAAGTTTTTGGTCGATGTCAACATGGTAAACGGACACTGGGAGGGCCTGCAAGGCTGGGACAGCCCCGAGCCGAACTCGGATTGCCTGGAGCAGGACCACATCTACTACTGGCAGCTCAACATCACTGATATCGACGCTCCCTTCATACAGACAGCCGGCCAGATCTACTGGCTGGCACTGGAGGTCGTCGACCTCGACCCCTCGCAATCGTTAGTGGGCTGGAAGACGACCTATCGACCATTCGAAGACGACGCCGTCTACAAGGTCGAAGATGCTGGGGCGCCGATCTGGGCCCCGATCGAAGTCTGCTCGGACAATCAGCGAAGGGACTTGGCCTTTGTGATTACTCCTGAGCCGGCCACCCTCCTGGTCCTGGCCCTGGGATTGATCCCCGCTCTGCTCAGACTCAGAAGGCGCAGAAAAGCCTAAGCCTGCGGGAGAGAGAGACCATAGACACATGTGCGGCTCGAGACGATCTCCCGGTCTCGAGCCGCACCGACAACCCGAAGAGTTCTAACCCGAACGGAGCAAATCGTGTCTAAGCTACTGAACATTTCTATTGCTGTATTGCTGTTGACGAGCCCGGCCTGGGCTGACTGGGATCCGGGTGACGATCACAAGATGCACTACCCGCAGTTGCCGGACCCCTACGGCTGGGATGTCTCGGTTATGGCTCCGAACAAGATCGCTGACGACTTCCTCTGCACCCAGAGCGGATACATCACTGATGTGCACCTCTGGGGCTCCGTCCAGGGCGACTATTTCCCCTTTGTCCCCGGGTTCGATTTAAACACAACCACAGTAGAGAGCTCAATACCGGTTATCGGCATCGAAGTGCAGGCCCACTTGAGCATCCATGACAACATCCCGGATCCGGACGGCCCCGCTGATCCAGGCTACAGCATGCCAGGTGCTTTGCTCTGGGAGGGGGACATTAGTGATGCCACCATCGTCCCCGTCGATACCCCTTCCCTGCAAGGATGGTACGACCCCATTGAGGGCTACTGGGAGCCTGACGACCACCAGTACTATTTCCAAGTCAATATCGATATCCCCCCGGGCATAGCCTTTTACCAGGATCAAGGCAATACCTACTGGCTGGACGTCCAGGTCTCTGTTTCTCCGATATATGCTTTCGGCTCTCTTAATAATAATGAGTTCATTCTGCCAAAGATCGGATGGAAAACTTCCTTGGATCACTGGAATGACGATGCCGTCTACATGGATTTGCAAGGACAGTGGCAGGAGTTGCGAGACCCCCTCACCGCTGAGTCCCTGGACCTAGCATTTGTCATTACCCCCGAACCAGCCACCCTGCTGATCCTAGCCCTGGGACTGATCCCCGCTCTGCTCAGACTCAGAAGGCGCAAAAGAGCCTGAGCCTGTGGGAGAGAGAGACCATAGACACATGTGCGGCTCGAGACGATCTCCCGGTCTCGAGCCGCACCGACCGAAAAGAATGAACACTAAACGAACAGGACAAAAACCCAGAACTCTCTAAAACCAAACGCACGGATGATGGTCAACTAGCCTCATCGTGGAGTGCAAAGAAAACCATGAACCAGACTAACAAATACATCTTACCTAAGTCCTTGCTGACTCTGCTGACAGTAGCCCTGTTCGCCGGCGGATCACTGGCCACTCCTATTCTTGATCAATCCCAGGAGTTGTTCACTGGCCGCAGCGCCGTATTCGACCAGGTCTCCATTGCTCAGACCTTTACGCCTGCCATTACCGGCCAACTCGACCATGTCGACTTGTACGTCTGCGATAAAGCCTGGGGCTCGAACCCTCTGGTCCCGATGGACCCGCATTATCCAGCCACGATCTCCATCCGTCATGCCGGCACTGGCGGTGCCCCAACTGGTGCCCTGCTGGGCCACGTCGACGTGGACGGGTTTATTGCCGACACCGATTACGATTGGGATGAAGACGGCAGCCCTGATTTCCATGTCGGTTGGAACTCGGTCGATTTCCTGGCTCAGTCGGTCTTCCTCAATGCCGGCTCTCTCTACGCTATTGTCATAACCAATGACGATCCGAATTGGGAGGCCTCGCCAACGGATACCTTCCTTGTCCATTACGGCAGGATAGCTGGAAGTGGCGACCCTTTAGTGGATGTTTATGAACCTGGCGATGACCGAGGCATTCTCTGGGAACGCGACCGTACCTCCAACCCGACGGCCGACTGGCAAGAGGCCACCATCTTGGATTATGACCCCGGCTACGCAAACGCTGCTTTCAAGACTTACATGGTTCCCGAGCCGGCGCTCACGGCTGCGCCGCCCAGCGGATCGAGTTTGGACTTTGGCTCGCTACTTACGTCCGCCCCGGATCCGACACTTGCCAGTGCCGTGACGTTGTCGAACACAGGTGATAATGGTTCGACGATCGACGTACTCAACGCGGTGTTGGGCGGGGCCGATCCCGGGCTGTTTGACATCAGTCTCGGCGACGTGCCCACCACACTGACCGCTGGCGCCGATGCTTGGGAAGCTTACGACCTAAGCTTCCTTAACCCTGGCATCTCGGGCCTCTATTCCGCCACCTTGACGTTCAACACTAGCGAGGGGTCGGTCTTTTACAACCTGAACGCTGAAGTGATCCCTGAGCCAGCCGCCCTCCTGCTTCTATTGCCAGCCGGTTTGGTCTTGTTGTTGATACGCGGGAGGACACATCGGACCCGGATCCTTTGTATTTCCCCTGTCCAATCTAAACCCGGACGAATCCTAAGGGCTGAGGAGAAATTGAAAATGATAAAGACACTAACCACAATACTTACTTTCGTCTTCGCTCTTGCATTTGCCTTACACGCTGACGTTTCAAAAGCTACACCCATCGACCCGGCGGAAGCCCGTGTCGAACTTGACGTCTTTATTGGCGACCCCGGTGACGTCGAACTTTATGTACTTGTTCGCGCTGATGATGCCGATGCCCAGCTCGTCTATTTCGAGTTCCGCAACGAAAGCAACGACTACTGCTCCATAGAGGGAATCTATTTCCACGATGGCTCGCTTCTTGGCATCCCCACAGTAGTCAGTGGCCCTGGGACCGCCTTTAGTCAGGGGGCTACTCCGGGTCATTTGCCCGGTGGCAACCAGTTTAGTCCACCCTTTATCACCCACGCCGAATTTCTGGCCGACAGTGACGCCCCTCCCCCCGATAATGGCGTCGAGCCAGTTATGTCAGGCGACAAGGAGTGGGTACAGATTATCTTCGGATTGGAGGGCACCAAGACCGTCGCTGATGTAATTGATGAATTGGATCTAGGATCATTGCGCATCGGCGTCCACGTCATTGGCTTCGATGATGGCGCAAGTTACTCAGGCGTGAACCCTGAACCCGCAACCTTGATATTGCTGGCAGCGGCTGCCGGAATGGCCGTCTTTTTCAGAAAAAGCCCACCCCGCTAAGGAAGGTAGAGAGAGGTTTGAGTTGGTCGCCCTGCGTTGGTCCTGGCCGATTTACCACCGACCGGGCCACGCAGGAGTGGCTTCACTTGCCTGGAATTCGTGGGTTTTCTATTTAGTCCGCCTCTTTTCTGTCATCCCGGCGCGCCGGGATCTCTCTTATATTTAGCCCCCAGGTTTATCCTGGGGGTTTCTTTGTTTACTTTGTGCCTTGCTACTCTGCGAAGCGGCTTCGCTGCGAAGCACGAGCTGTGCCTCTGTGCCTTTTTTTACCCGGGGTTTGCTTTCCGAAAAGCTTCAATTGCCCAGAATTTGCCCGTAAACCTCCAGATGTTCCGGCAGAAGTTTCGCCCCCGAAAAAACCTCCCTCATATCCTTCGCCAACTGCTGGCCGAGCCGTTGGGCCAAATCGCGATCCTCAAGCAGCCGAACAATTGCCGTAGCCAGCGGACGGATTCGCCGACACGTAGAATCACCCGCATTGTGAGGCCCCACCTCAAAAAGCAAGGCGTTGTCCTCGTGTTGCAGATATTCTCCCAAGGCCGGACTGTTCAAGGCCACCACCGCCAGACCTCCACGCCCCGCTCGCACAAGCGGCAGGGGTGAAACCGCCTCCGTAGCCGCCAGCACCAGAAGATCAGCCGCACCATACAATACCTCCGGGCCAAATTTCTCACCCGGGTAAATGCCCAAACCTGGCGGATCCAGAGAATCGTCGAAGGCTCGCAGCCTTTCCACTTGCTCCCCACAGCCGCTCACCAGTACCCGCAGATTCCGATTGAATTGCCCCATAATTGCCCCCGCCCACGTAAGCTGACGGTGGTTGCTCCAGGGCGATATCTCCGGATCCGCCAATATCACGTCCACTTCATCAGACAGATTCAGCACACGCCTCGCCGCCGAACGCTGCTCTGCTTTGTACTCCGCCGGAACTTCCGGCTGTATTACCGGGCAGTGTTCGGCCGGAACCCCCCCCGCCACCAGGGCTTTTTGAAGGGCCTTGCTTTGACAAATCACCCTCACCGCCTGCCGATTGCCCACCCGCCGCAGTTGCTCTACTGCCTCCCGGCCCGGCCAATGCGACAGGCTTATACACCTGCTCGGCAGAAACTTCTTCGCCCCCAAACTACACAGTGTCCTCAGCAGCGACACTGAGAAGCAGTGCAACAGTGTACACCCCGCCAAGGCTTCACAGCGACCAAGGTTGAACCCATCCACTGCCCGGGCCCCTCGCGGGCCGGCCAGGTAAAACACCTTTACCCGACTACCGTTCTTGACTCCGCACGATTCCAACCCAGCTCGCCGACGCCACACCGCACTGTCCCGGCCGATCGCCCCCAGCACCACAATCCTTACCTGCATATCACTGCGGCGACTGAGTCCCTCAGCCAGTATCTCCACTTGGCTGAGCGTATCGCTGCACACCCCGCCATCCAGCAGAAGGGCGATGTCACCCATGCACACTTACTTACTCCTGTTTTCCTTACCGTATCCGCCGTCAAGCCACCCTTCTCTGTTTACTTTGTATCTGCCGAGCCGCGCGGCGCTTTATGATCGCGGAATAGCTTTACAATCTTCACTGCCATGCTTTGACACAGCTCTTGCGTGAAGTCTTGTCCGTAATCCTTCCCCACAGCTTCGCGGAATCCCGTCTGCACAATTACCTCCTGCCCTAGCGGATCCATTTCTGGCCAAACCCGCCGATTCTGTTCTATGTCAAAAACCTTGACTCGACCCCGAATCAAACCTTGACCCGCTGGCTTGTCCAATAGTGTGCCTAGCTGAAACTCTGCAACTTTCACGTAGAGAACCTGTTGGGCCCAAAGCTCCCGCCCTATCTGGGCGATGTTCAATTCTTCAAAATCTTCTCTGCTGGACCGAAACGCCGACAGTTCAGACGCTGGGATAACGCTCGCTGCCAGACCGTGAAGTTCTATCTCCCGCTCTAGTTCTCTGCTCAGTACAGCCCGCACTCCGCTGCTTCTCGCCACCCCTACCGGACTGTCCACCAGTATCAGCAGGTTGCCCGCTCTAAGCTTATACTTAGCCTTAACCTTGACCGTTTCCGACCTCCTGCCCGTGAATTGACCTATGATCGGCCCGATCACACACCCGCTCAAACTCAGCCCAAGTCCGTAAATCAACAACCACCCAAGCAAAGCCCGCACTCTGCACCAGCCTGCCCTCGTCTTTTGTCGCACGCTAACCATATACTTACCTTAGTACGGTTCGTAATGCCCGTAAAAATGCTTCACCAGACCTTCCGCAAACAGCTTGATAGTCTCTTCACGGATCCGCTCCGCGGCACCTATCTCGGCCACTTGCGGGATGTCCGGCGGATAAACCGCTTTCACCTTCTTTTGCCATAAGAGTTCCGCCTCACTATCCGATTTATCCGCCGTAAAAAGACTGCAATTGCCTTCTATACGCCCTCTCAGAAGTTCCCCGGACTCTTCAGCCGCCGTAGTAAACTCCTGCAGTTCGATATACAACACCAGATCGGCATCGTATCGTTCCCGTCCTATTTGGCTCGGACGCCTATCCGTCCAGTTCGGATCCGACGCTTGGAACTGTTCCACCTCCCCCGGGTCCACCACCTCCACCTTCAGTTTCGATTGCATCTCTTTGGCTACGATTGAAGCTGTATAGTAGCGGGCTAGTTGTCCATGTCGGTATTGAATGGTCTCATCGGCATAAACCAGTATCAAAACCTTCTTGCCTTCGCTCAGGGCCTCGTTCTGGGCTTCTACCCATTTGCCCTTCCCACCAGGGACTAACATCTGCACAGCGTAAGAAAGCGCTCCACAGCCGCAAAGGCCCGTAATAAGCACTAACAGGCCCAACAGCACCGCCGGTCGCAACTTCACTGACCAGTTGGCTTTCATGGCTTCTCCAAAACAAGCCCCCCATGTTCTCAGTCAAAACACCGATTGCTGTTGCCTGAGAAAGGCCCACAGCGCATTCCACGCCCAGGCCAACACGATCAAACCCAGCGCCGCATAGAGCCATTGTCCCGGCCTGAGCAGTCCTGTTATAGGCCCGACGAAGCGGCGGTAAAAACCTCTGCCTCCAACTGCTGTGCCCAGCCCGCCCAGTGCCCCCAGCCCACATCCCGCTGCCAGAACCGCCCCGGCAATGTTCGCTCGGAACGCCTCGAGAAGATTTCCTCGCACTGCCTGCCCCCAGGCCCTGGTCATTCCGCACGTTGGGCACGGGTATCCGGTCCGTTCTTGCAGGGCGCAGCCCGGCAGCGATATCTGCGTCTGGGCCCCGAAAGGAAGCCCCCCGCCCTCCAGATGCCACGCCGCCACCAGTATAGCCACACAGCCCACGCCCACCAACGCCCCCGCACACCGCAGCTTGCCCGAACCACCCGTTACCACCTCTGACCGGACTTTCTCCGTGCCTGGCCCAGCGGGCCTTTGACATCTAGGGGAGCTAAGAATTGACGGCTCAGTGTGTGGCATGGTAAAATCAGGCAAGCTTTACCCAGTCGGGCAATAGGCAGCCTAATTCGTTTGCCGGGCAAAGTCAAGAGGATTCATCCTTGACCTTGCCATACGTGGCCCTTTTTTGCTATAATCCCATAGCTTGTCCTTCGTTGACCCGACCTGGATTAGACAATAAATGCCGGACGAACAACCTAAAAAACCACAGCAATCGCCCCAGCCCCAGCTTGAGGACCAGCCTGAACCCTCCCCGGGACCTGTCCCCATTGAGATTACCCCCAAAATGCGGGACCAGGCCCAGAAGTTTTTCGATCGGGCACGGGACATTGCTGCCCGCGGAAACCCCGACTATGCCGCCCAGATGTACCTTGAGGGCTTGCTCAGAGATCCTGATAACCTTCAGGCTCACCAGGCCCTTCTCGAGCAGGCCCTCAGAAGGCAGGCCGCCGGCGGCAAAAAGGCTTCTCTAATCGCTACTCTAAAGCTCAAGCTCTTTGCCAAAACCGCTAAGCTGCCTTCCGCCGGACAAGCCGGCTCCAAGAACCCGGTGGCTGAACTCTTGCAGGCCGAGGAAATCTGGGCCAAGGACCCTCAGAACCTCAGCGTGGCCGACATGCTCGTACAAAAGATGATGGCCGCCGGATGTCTCGAATCCGCAAAATGGTTGGCCACTTGGCTTGGTGAATTCAACGCCCGCTCTGACAAACCCGACGGACATAGGTTCTCCATGTTGGCCGACGTCTTTGCCCAGCTCGGGCAGGAAGACAAGGCCGTTGATGCTTCTCGGGCTGCTCTCACCGTCTTCCCCGCTGACACCCAGTTGCACGCCAAGCTCAAGAATATGTTGGCCGCCCAGGCCATGCGCAAGGGAAAATACGACGACCAGGAGGGTTTCCGTCAATCCTTGCAGGAACGCGAAGCTCAGGAGATGCTCCAGGATCAGGAGTCCGTTACCCGCAGGGCAAACATCGCCGATGAGCAGATTGCTAGGGCCCGCAAGGAATTGCAGCAAAACCCTAACGAGTCCGGAAAAGTTATGCCCCTCGTTGACGCTTTACTAAATAAGGATAACACCCAGGCCGATCAGCAGGCCATCCAAGTCCTCCAAAACGCTCATCAGCAGTTTGGCTCTTATCGTTTCAAGCAGCGGGCCGGTGAAATTCGCATCAGGGCCAATCGTCGCCAGGCACGAGACTTGCGGGCTCGACTCAAAGACGCTCCGGATGACAACCAGCTTGCTCAGCAATACAAGCGGATGATAAAGGAGCATCTGGAAGCGGAGTTGGACCATTTCCAGGATAGTGCCAAAAATTATCCCACTGATATGCGACTCCGTTTCGAAGTCGGACGCCGGCTCCTGCAGCTCGGCCGCTACGACCAAGCTATCCCCGCTCTCCAGGAAGGACAGCGCGATCCCAAAAACCATCTCCAGGCACTCTCGTTGTTGGGCCAGTGTTTCTTCAAGAAAAAATGGTACCCTGATGCCATTGATCTCTACTCCCGGGCATTGCAAAGTCCCGACGCTGTTGTCGGAACTATTGGCAAGGAGTTGCAGTATAATCTTGGCCGGGCCTACGAGGCCGCCGGACAGACCGAACAGGCCGCAAAGGCCTACTCGGTTGTAGCCCAGGCAGACTTCTTGTATAAAGATGTCCGCCAGCGTTTGGATCGCTTGCGGACCGAAAACCAGAATCGATCGGACGCCGGATAGCTGCTGAATTCGCTCAGTACCGGCCGATGTTTCTTTAGTTTATTGTTAGTCTCAGGAGAAATTCGTGGCTCATTCACTCTCGGCTAAAAAACGGATCAGGCAAAACATAACCCACCGTTCACGCAATCGGGGACGTAAAACTCGCATTCGCGAGTTGGAAAAGGCTTTCGACCAGGCCCTGCTAAAGGCGGACCTTGATCAGGCTCAGCTTCAGTTTCGCAAGCTCACCGGCTATCTCGACAGAATTGCCCTCACCAGCACCCTGCACAAAAACACCGTCGCCCGCAAAAAGTCCAGAGCCGCCAGGCGGCTGGCCCAGCTCCAGACCAGCTAACCCGCCTGCCCCTGCTGTCGTATTTGTCCTGACCTGGACGATTCTCGGTCTTTCTTTCTGTCCTTGCACTCAGCTACCCGGAAACTCGGAAAAATCCTAATCGGATAGCAAAACACGGAATTTTTTGTTGGCTCTTTTCTTTAATTCTTCTTATCTGTGTAATCTGTGAAATCTGTGGCTAATCATCTTTCTGTATTATCTTTCTTTGTCTGCGTAACCAGCGTCTAATTCTCTTTCCGTTCACATGACTACCACCATCATAGCCAGAAATACTTTTCTTGAGATTATCACCAGTCCCTTGCTCGTGATACTCGCCCTGCTGGGCCTGGTCGCCGTAGTGCTCCTCGGCATCATTCCTTACTTCACCATGGTCCTTGAGGACGACGTCAAAATGTACAAGGACGTAGCCGTGGCTATGACCTTGTTTATCGCCCTGATCTTGGCCGTCCTTTCTGCCAGCAAGGTCATCGACGAGGAAATCGACAACAAGACCATGATGACCCTCCTTAGCAAGCCGGTCCTGCGGGGCGAGATTATTCTCGGCAAATTCCTCGGCGTTTGTGCAGCCGTGGCCGTCGTCATCATCCTTTGTGGCCTGGTTATCATGGTCTTCGCCTGGTTCCGCCCACCCTGGGATCGCAACGTCCGCATGTTTTCACGGGACCTCCAAGGCTTCTGGGCCAAACTCTACGACGTTTTTTACCCCGCCGACAGCCGTATTCTCAGAGAACGCTTCCGCCAGTGGGCTCATTTCTGGTCCGTCCCGCCGATGATAGCCTTGGTTTTTCTACAGACCGCCGTGATGACCGCCATCTCCGTAGCCATCAGCACTCGTTTGGGCATGGCCATCAACGTCATGATTTGCGCCCTCATCTTCATCGCCGGCCACATGATCTCCTTTTTGACCTTGGATGGCTCCTGGCCAAAGTACCTCGGCGTATCTGCCCTGCTGACCGTCATTCCTCAGTTGGAGCACTTTAATATCACCGAGACCCTCGCTTATCGGACCTCTTGCCCCTCTTCCGCCGTATGGGCCTACGTAGGCCTAGCCGGACTCTGCGCCTTTTTCTACTGCGGGGCAGCCTTGCTAGTGGGCTTGGCCCTGTTTCGAACACGGGAGCTTGCCTGATGAGAAGTCGTTTCAAGACCCGCTTTCGTCGCGAGAACGAGCAATTTTGCCGGCTGGCAAGGAGCGAGAACGATACATATTTGGAGAATATCTTGAGTTTGAGTGACGCAGTCAGACGACAAAAGGGCCGTTCGCAGCAGAAATTGGGGTTTTGAAATGGCTTCGACTATCCTCGGTCATGGTGTTGACGTAATCGAGTGCCCTCGTTTAGCTAAGATGCTCACCCATCACGGCGATCGGCTTTTACAGCGCGTCTTCACCACTCACGAGCAGGCCTATTGTCAGCAGCACAAGGAGCGTATTCAGCACCTCGCCGGCCGATTCGCCGCCAAGGAAGCCGTCCTCAAAGCTCTCGGCACTGGCATGCGAGGCCAAATGAAGTGGACCGACGTACAGATTGCCAACGACGACTTGGGCAAGCCCGAGATCGTTTTATCCGGCGAAAGTGCCCTCGTCGCCGAGAGGATGGGCGTTACCCGCGTCCTCATCAGCATCGCACACACTCGCGAGCACGCCGTCGCCTCCGCTATCGCACTGGGAGAGTAAAAGCACCCTGTTCGGCCTAGCCCCATTCCTCCGCTAATTTTCCTGCCATCCCCTCTGCCACCCGCTAAGAAGGTCGCACCAACATTCCACGTGATACACGTCTTTTTCACTGCTAGGATTCACTAGGAATTTAAAGTCAACAGGCCCAAACTTCAGTTTATTTGCTTTATTTACTTTCCATGGCGCCCCCCGACATATTTCCCGTGTACGATCTTCTGTGCTAATTAGCGTAGCGTCTAATACTTTTAGCTTCCCGATATTCTCGAACTCCTTCTCATACAAACGTATTACCACAGCTTTGACTCCCGGCGAATCAGAAATGTCAATTACGACCTCTTTGCCGCCAAGTACAACATCAGCTTCACCTTGGGCTGGTCGCTGTTTGGCTTCAAAGAATTCTGCCGGTTTTTCTGCTTCCGTATAATCAAAAATATACAGATCGTAGCTGTCTTTTGGATCTTTACGATAAACTTTCATTTGAACAGGTAGCAAAGAGTTCCGGCCTACAGTAATAGACACCTCTTTCACCCACTTTGCCTTTTTTTCGGGGGCATCGAATCTATATATCAGAAAGTCTTCACCCACAGAACTTGGCACATTAGTAAGGAACTCTTGCTTGCCATAATCAAGCAGTCCATGGGTTATCGTTTCAAAAAGAGTTCGGCCTTTGATTTTTGCAAATTCTGAGTCCCCTTGGCGTATCTGGAATCCATCTGAATCATAAACGGTTTGCGTTGTCCCGTCATCAACGTACTTAGTCCCGTCGGACTTTATGCCTACTACTTTGCCCTGAGAATGCCAGCCCTCAAGGCTGACTTTAAGACCACTGGCTCGCCGTTTGATTTCATAAAAATGTACGTGATCTACCTGCTTGATCCGTCGGGCAACACCGGCCCAAGCAACGCTGGCCCCGCCATTACCTCCCATCAGCCAGGCGAATAGGCCAACCACGCCGATTACTATCACAGCCGCAGCCGCATATTTGACAAATCCCCTGTTCATAATCTTGCTCCATGTCTTTGTGTGTGAACCAACTCGTTTAGTGCTCGCCGTCCCTGCCTCCAGCCTCTCGATCCGCCCCATAACCTCCCCCGCCATCGATTCTCTCCCCGCCATAGCCCGGCCCAGTTGTTCCAATCTCTTTTCAAGTTTTTCTTCACCACTCATAGCTCAGTCCTCTTCAGTATTCCTCGCAGACGCTTATGTGCCCGCGAAAGTTGTTTGCTCACCGTCCCCATAGCTCGACCCGTCATCTTGGAAATTCCTCGAATGCTTTGCTCATTGAAGTACTTCAGCATCACTACTTGCCGTTCATGCCTTGGCAATTTCATCACGGCTGTCAGCACCTCCTGCAACCCCTCATCTAGTTGCCCGTCGCAATCCTGGGCCGCCGCGATCTTCGATTCCTCCAGCGAGGCCATTTTCACCCGCAACCGCCCCCTGCTGATAGCCTCTCGCCTTGCGATTTTCAACACCCAGTACCCAAACGCCTCCGGCTTGCGCAGCTCGGCCAGCTTCTCATACGCAATCACAAAGCAATCCTGAGCCACATCTTCTGCCGCGTGACTATCGCCCAGCACACTCAGCGCCACCCCCCGAACCGCCCGCTCATAGCGTCTGACCAGCTCGGCGAACGCTCTGCGTTCCCCTCCCACCACCGCTTTTACCAATTCAGCATCCGCTTGCACGTGCACCTCGAAGTCGCCTACAACTGCCCCCACCGGATAAGAGTCTCCCTGAATCGAAAATGCGACAAAAAAATGGAAAAATTCTTCCCCTCTCAAAATCAAGCTTCCCCAACACCCATTATTCTTATACAATCAAGTCGAACATACCCTCCGAGGCCCTTGAATGAACTCACACCCAAGCTGCCCACTCCAATCACCCATTACCACCAGCTCGCCTTTATTACCGCTGTCATTCCCGCGCAGGGCGGGCTTATCCGCGCGACGGCGCGAATCCATCTTATCTTTTATCGCCACAATACCCCGTGCGGGAGCACGTGGTTTTTTACTGTTTCTTCTTTTGCTTTTTTCAGCCATCGCCCTGCCCGGCTGCTTTAGGACATCCGGCTCTCTGCCAGAGCCCGAACTAACAGTCCCACCTGTTCTTGAACCCGCCCGACCGAGACACGAAACATCCATCCGCACCGTAACTCTCGGCTACTCCGTCCAGGGCAAACCTCTGGTTATGACCGTCTTCGGTTTTGGCCCCAACCCCATCTTCATCTTTGGCGGCATCCACGGCACCGAGCCCACCAGCGCCCAGTTGGCCAACCGTCTGGTTAGTCTTCTCCGGGACAACCCCCAGATCTGGCGAAATACTCCCATAGCCATTCTCCCTCAAGCCAACCCCGACGGTTTGGCCAAAGGTACCCGCCAGAACATTAATGGCGTCGATTGCAATCGCAATTTCCCCGCTAATAATTGGCGAACATCCCGACCGGGACATCGATTCTATGGTGGCCCGCGCCCCCTCAGTGAGCCTGAAACCCAGGCCATCGTCAAAGCCGTCCAGACGCTCCAGCCCCGCTTCATCGTTCCCATCCATTCAATACCCGGGGGAAAATACTGTAATAACTACGACGGCCCTGCCCGAGTCCTCGCCGAAATCATGGCCCAAAAGAACCACTATCCCGTAAAAGCCAGCATGGGCTATCCCACGCCGGGGAGCTTCGGCAGTTGGGCCGGTATCGACAGAAACATCCCCACCATCACTCTTGAGTTACCCCGCGAACAGCCCATAAGCCGAGTCTGGCTCGCCAATCGCAACGCCATCCTCGCCGCAGCCCAGACTCACATCGGCCGCTAGTGGTCTGTAACACATGATTTGCGGGCTTGTCATTGCGAGGCCTGTGAAGCAGGCCGCGGCAATCTTGACCGTCCGAGAGGTTGAGATTGCTTCGCTCCGCTCGCAATGACACCCAGCAGTTGAGCTGTTACAGACTGCTAGCCTTTTCCTCGACCACGCCCCGCTTTTATGCTATTCTCTACAAGGTCCTGCCCACTTGCCGGGCTTACCTATCGTCTTCTTGGGATTTTCGACATGCTAACCAGACTACACAGCGTTGCCTTATCTGGCATCGAGGGTTTCCCTTGCGAGGTCGAAGTGGACGTCACCAATCGAGGCCTGCCCCAGTCCGTTCTCGTCGGCCTGCCCGACCAGGCCACAAAGGAATCCCTCGAACGCATCCGCGCCGCCCTCACCAATTGCGGCTATCAATGGCCCCGCCACCGCACCGTAATAAACCTCGCCCCCGCCGACCTCAAGAAGGAGGGCTCCGCCTTTGATCTACCCATCGCTCTGGGCATGATCGCAGCCGACGGCCAAGTTACCGACGATGGCCTTGACGATTTTCTAGTCGCTGGCGAGTTAGCCCTCGATGGCCGAGTCCGCCCCATCAAGGGCGCCCTATCCATGGCCATTCTCGCCAAGGACAAGGGCTTCTCCCGCATGATCGTCCCCGCTGCCAACGCCCCTGAAGCCGCCGTCGTCGCTGACCTCGATGTCTTCCCCGTAACCTCGCTGACCGAGGCCGTCGGACTGATCACCGGCCAATTGCAGCTCGACCCTACGCATGTGGATCTCGACCAAGCCTTCGCCCAGGCTGCCACCTACGACCTCGATTTCGCCGACGTCCGCGGCCAGGAGCACGTCAA
>DAOVKO010000048.1 GCA_030631725.1 Actinomycetes bacterium
GCTCCTTCCAGCGGCGGGTTCCCCGTCCGCTCGCCGAAGCCGAAAATCGAGGTGTTGGCCGCATCGCAGCCGTACAGCCAAGCCGTCGCAGCGTTCACGTGCACCTTGTGAAAGTCGTTGTGTCCGTGCCACTCCAGCCGATCGCTCGGCACGCCGCATTCCTGGTTGAGCTTGTAAATCAGCTTGGCAATGCTCCGCGGCAGTTCAGCACCCGGATACGAAACACCGAAACCCATCGTATCGCACAGGCGGATCTTGACCGACAGTTCCTCGGGCACCTGTCGGCTCCTTTCCATCAGCTCATCCACAAAAGGTAGAACAAATCCCTCGATGTCCGCTCGGGTGATGTCTTCCAGGTGGCAGCGCGGACGCACGCCCGCTTCCAGGGCCGCATCCACTACCTCCAGATACGTTGCCATGGCCTGCGAGCGGTCCATCTTGGATTTCAAAAAGATATGATAATCCGAGCAGCTGGTCAGCATCCCCGTTTCCTTGAGCCCTGCTTCCTTCACCAGGCGAAAATCGCCCTTGACCGCCCGAATCCACCCGGTGCATTCGGGATAAGTGTGTCCCAGTGCTCGGCAGCGGTCCAGCGTCTCGCGGTCGTTTTTGGTGTACAGGAAAAACTCTGTCTGGCGTACCACCCCCTTGGGGCCGCTCAGCCGGGCCAAAAGGTCGTAGATCTTCACCATCTGCTCGACTGTATACGGAGGGCGGGCCTGCTGGCCGTCGCGGAAGGTTGTGTCTGTTATGTGGATATCACGACTCTTGAGCGACCTGGGATCGAACTCGATCGGCTCGCCGTCGATGTACTCTATGATTGGGCCGTCGAACTTAATCAAAGGTGGCAGGTCGTAATCAAACGTCCCGTCCAGCAGATTCGGCTCAGCCACTTCCACAAGGCGATGCCTCTTTTTCCTGTCAGCCACAAAGCTCCCTTCGTACTTTACATGCCCAGCAGTCCTATGCATTCACTCCCTGCTCTTTGCAGACCTTGGCAATGAACTCGATTGCTCCACTGACTGCCTCCACCGCCAAGGCCGCGTCCTCGTCCATTTCGATACCGAACTCCTCTTCGAACATAGCTACCAGCTCGACCGACTGAACGCTCTCAGCGCCCAGGTCGGCAGCAAAGTTGTCCGATGCCTTAATCGTCTTCGCGTCGATATTCAAAACCCGAGCCGTCACCGCCTTGACCCGTTCCGCTACTGTTGCCATCAAATATTCTCCTACACTTTTGGAAAACTCTGCTGCCCTGATTCTGCAAATACAGTCTTCCGCTTCTGCGAACTGCTCTTTCGAACCACCTACAATAAAAGAAGTTATAGCAGTTTGTGCATCTCAGCCACGCAGGCCAGGCTCATTGCAGATCATGTGCTGCATACTCTTTTAGTCGTAACTTCCCCACAAGTCAAAACTTAAAACCCGCACCCGCCCAGCCTGCCCGGCAAATGCCCCTTTAACATCCCCAAAAGAAGGTTTCATCGGCAGGGTTTATCTTCACACACAACAGCCGTCGAGCAGAAGCTCTTTGGACCTGACGCTCTTGTGGCAGGTGTTTTTCACCGTAAGGAAAAACGAATTGATCACCGCTTGGGCAAGACACCTGAACCAGATTGGATATTATTGTCGCAGGTGCCCTCGGCCATAGACCACATATTTATAGGTGGTCAAATCTGCCGCACCCATTGGTCCACGGGCATGCAGTTTGTCGGTGCTGATGCCGACCTCTGCTCCGAGCCCATAGACTCCCCCGTCGCTCAGCCGCGTCGAGGCATTAACCATTACCGAGGCCGAATCAACCCGGGCCACGAAATCCTCGGCCGCCTCGATGTTCTGCGTCACAATTGCGTCGGTATGGCCCGACCCATAGCGGTTGATGTGCTCGATGGCCTCATCGAGATTTGAGACAATCTTGATGCTCAGAATCATTGCCAGGTACTCGCTGGACCAGTCGTCTTCGCTGGCCACGCCTACCACCGAGCGGTACAACTTGCGGGTCCGCTCACAGCCGCGCAGCTCCACGCCGGCCCCGGCCAACTCGTCGCAGGCGCTGGGCAGGAACTCCTCCGCCACTTCCGCGTGCACCAGTAGCGTCTCCGCTGCGTTGCACACTCCGGGCCGCTGAACCTTGGCGTTCATCACGATTCGATGGGCCATCTCCAGCTCAGCCCCCGCATCCACGTACACATGGCAGATACCCTCGTAGTGTTTGATCACCGGGATATGGGAGTTTTCCACTACCGCTCTGATCAGTGATTTCCCACCGCGAGGTATAACCACATCGATCAGTCCTTCCTGCTTGAGCAGATCATTGACCAGTTCGTGCTCGCTACGCTCCACAAAGCCTACTGTGTCCTCTGGCAAGCCGACCTCCTTCAAGGCTTGGCGGATTATCCGGGCAATAGCGCCGTTCGAGGCTATTGCTTCCTTTCCTCCCCGAAGTATCACCGCATTGGCGGATTTGAGGCACAAGGCCGCTGCATCCGAGGTCACGTTGGGCCGGGATTCATAGATTATTGCCACCACTCCCAGCGGCACACGACGCTTATGAATTACCACACCGTCCGGCAGGGTCCAGCCGTCTATGATTTGCCCGACCGGGTCGACGCCTAGAGCAATCTGCTCGATGCTCTCCGCCATTTTTTCTATGCGCCCCTCATCGAGCCCCAGGCGATCCAACATGGCCTCGCTCAGCCCCGCCTTTCTAGCCGCTGCCAGGTCCTGGCGATTAGCCTCAATAATCTGCTCGGCCTGCGAACGCAAATTCCGGGCCATGGTCTGTAGGGCTTCTGTGCGCTGCTTGCCCGAGCTGCTTGCCAAAATCCCCGCCGCTCGCTTGGCCCGCTGGGCCAAATCCAGAATATAGTCATCTTCCACGGTCTTACTTCCTTCGTTTATCAGTCCGTCGGCTTCCTTTCTAAACGAACCTTTACTGTCTTGGGCGATCCGGAAACTTCAACCCCATGAACATCATCGTCCAATTCAAACTCAACCGTAACCTTATCGAAACCGTCCGCGAGTTTCGTGTGTTTAGTGCTGAGTCGGATATAGGCCCGCACTTTTTCCTGCGGAGCCGTTTGCAGTTTGAACAGCTCGGCCGGTGGACCGACCACGCTCACATACACTACCTTGTCAGCATCCTTCTCAAACTTCAAGTCATATTTGCCGATCATATCCGCAGGCAGAACAACTTTCATCTCTAACGGGCCGAGTTGCGCGGAGCTCTGTTCTCTCGGCTGCAGAATTACCCTAACCTTGCTCAGTTCCGGCCTGACCGGCAGACCCTCAAATTCCGTTAAGACCGTTCCCGTAACTTCCTGATCAGGTGTAATCTTCTCTGGAATATGAGGCAACTCCACCAACAGCGCCTCAATTTGCCTGTCCTTTAGCCTGGACGGTACATCCACTGCGATTTCCGGCGGTTCGATAGAGGCCTCAAACCTGTGGCTCTCGGATGTCTTTTTCAAGGCCAACTCGATTTTTTCTCTACGCACCCATTTATCCAACTCCACGGTAATATTCGCCGGCTCAGCTTCTTCAACCATAACTCCACGGTCCCGGAGCTTGTCATTGGCATTCAGCAGGTTGATTACAGCAATATCATGTTCCCCGTCCCCGTAGGTGACCTCTGAAAGGTAGCTCAGCAGCTCCAGTTGTCCCGATTGCAGATCGGCTTGAAGCTCTGTCAGGCGGTTGCGTGTGCCTCTGAAACTCACCTTGGCTTTTATAGGCTTGCTACCCGTGGCCGTATCTACAACCGCTTCTCCGGAACCGTCATCCACCGACAGCAGTACCAGGGAGGAGTCCGCCTCTGTAGCCAGGACAAAGCTCAGGCCAATCTCCTGGATGAGCAACTGTGACTGGTCAGCCCAGACCCACAGCAGCCCGGTCAGAACCGCCACCGTCAGGAAAGTCCCGCCCATACTCAGGAGCTTTTTGACCTTTCCTCCGCCAGGGGCTTGTACAGCAATCCCCGCCCCTCTTGGCGGCTCAGGTCCTGATGGATTCGATGCCGATACCATATCCTTTTCATATCAGATTTCGCCCGGAATTGCCAAGCCCAGTCGAAGGTTTTTTTATCCCATCTTTACCTTGGCGACCTTTTATGGTCTGTTTCTGGCTTTCTGTTTGACAGTTGGCCAGCCGTCCGCTAAGCTGAAAAAGCGGTAATGCCGATGGTCCCAAGTCCGTGGGAGAGTCATTTATCATGCCGGCTGCGAGGGTATTTCATAGCCTCTGTTTAGCCCTGCTGACAATATGCCTGTCGGTTGCCCCGGTCAGTGCCGCCGATCCCACAATTACCCTCACTGCTGGGAGGGAGACGGAATTTGTGTTATTCCAGCGGATGCTTTCTAGCCCTGCCTACCGCCTGGATGACCGGAAGACGGCAGCTGTTCTCCTGCTCGAAGGCGACTGGCCTGAAGGTATCAACGAGGTGCTCACCGTGCTTGAGAATGATGAGGATGCCCAGGGCCAATTGGCCGTAGCCGAGGCCTTGGTCGAGACCTTGCCCGAGCTTGGACCCCGGCGGGACCGCTTTCTAGAGCCTCTGATCGCTGCCCTCTCTGCCGAGGATGAGAAGCTGCGCCTGGCAGCCGCCAGGGCCGTAGCCAACTTAGCCAACTATAACGTCGAGGTCCTGCCCCGACTGAGCCGGATCATTCTTCAGCCGGACCCCGCCACCGGCGAAGCCACCCGATTGGCCGCTGTTGCCGCCGTCGAACACATCAAGGAGAAGAAATCCGCGCAAATCCTTATAAAGGCTTTGGACGATAATTATCCCCAGCTTTCGGCTCGCTGCCGTCAGGGACTTGAGCAGCTGACCGGTATTCCCCGCGGTGATGACAACGATGCCTGGCGGCTGTGGTGGGAACAGAACAAAGACAGGAACCTCGCCGACTGGCGTCTATTCTATCTCACGGCCCTGATGGACCAGAACCGCGATTTGGAAAAAGCGATCAAGCAACTCAGAGAGGCACTTCAAAGCCAGATTGAAGTCCGCTGGGAAACCGCCCAGGACAAGACCCAACTCCTCGAGGAGTTCCTCGATAATCCTTTGGAAGACGTCCGTCTGCAGGCCTTGCTCTTGGCCAAGACAGACCTCGCCCCTGCTGACTTTCCCGAGGAATTACAAGGCAATATTCGCAAGCTTCTCACTGACCCTGCCGCTCCTGTGCGGGCCCAGGCTGCTGAGTTACTCCGTGACCTACGCGACGAGCAATCTGCAAAGCAATCTGCAGAGATCATTCTCGAACAACTACCGCAGGAAAAAGACCCAAAGGTCCGTGTCAGTTTTGCTGAAGCTTTGGGCTATATAGGCGGCGCCGAAGCAGTCCAGCCTCTAATCGACCTGCTGGCAGACCCTGACCCCCTGGTAGTTGGCAAAGCCGCATTGGCTCTGGGCAACCTGGCCTCGGACGAGAACCTCGGGCTCCCAAAGGCCCCCATTGAGGAGGCCTTGCTTGACCGATATGAAAAGACCACCTCTGCCACTGCGGTCGACGCCGAGCTACGCAGCCAAATCCTTTCGGCCATGGCCCAAGTCGGCTCATCCTCCTTCCGTCCGCTTTTCCTCCAGGCTCTGAAGGACACCTCGGTTGATAGCTGCATCGCCGCCATCGAAGGCTTACGAAGCCTTGGCCCGAATAATCGCCGAAAAGAGACCCTCGCTGCTATTCGCCCTTTGCTCGCCGACAAAGACCGCGCCGTCCGTGCGGAAGCCCTTCGGGCCTTTGATGATTTGGCTGACGTCGGCGAATTGGAAACTCTTGAAAAAAGGCTCGACCCTAACGTCGAACCCGACGCCGATATGCGAGACGATGTCTGGCATGTAGTTGGGAATTTGCTTACCAAGGCAGATCTGGACACGCTGAATTATTGGGAGCAGAAGATATATGCTAGTGGTAACGACGAGCGCCACAGGCAGATACTCGAAAGAGTAGAAACCAAATTGGCCGAGGATCGGACAGACCCCGTCCGGCTAATTATTGTCCGCGAAAAGCTCGGTGATTACTTTGAAACTTTGAAAAGCTGGGAAGCCGCCGCTGGGAAGTACCGCTTGGCCTATGACCAGGCGAAGACTATCCCCGCCCCGAGTATTTTGGACACTCGTGACAGATTGGCTTTGAAGCTGCTCAAGGCCCTGTTGAATCAGCCCGCATTTGACCAGGCTGCTGAGCACCTTGAGGCTATTGCCGCCGCTCCTTCGCCCCTGGAAGAGGAGGCCCTCAAACTGACTCTGGATTATCTGCAATCTCTCCTCGATCCGCCTGTTGCTTCCAAGGCCGCGGTAGAGCTGATATTAGTCTTGGAGAATGCTCATCTTCCCGGCCTGAGCCAGCCGCCTTTATCCGACACCCTGAGCGATCTGAAGGCCAAAGCCCTCAATCTCCGCCGGAACAGCAACAATGAGCTGAGTGCACCATGACTGAAAGGCCTTATTATTTGGGAATTGACTTAGGCGCCACCTCGGTCAAAGCGGGTGTTGTCTCTGCCGAAAAGGACCTCAAGGCCACCTTTGTGGTAGACATCGCCGGCAAGGACGCCAAGGAAGTTCTGGAGGCAATCTTCACCTCTATCCGCCGGGCCGTGGCCAAGGCCGGTATGACTCTAGACGATATTGCGGCTGTGGGGGTCGCCTCGCCGGGCCCCCTCGATCTTGAGGCGGGCGTAATATGCGACTCTCCG
This sequence comes from Actinomycetes bacterium, assembly GCA_030631725.1. GTDB lineage: Bacteria > Planctomycetota > Phycisphaerae > JAACET01 > JAACET01 > JAACET01. The sequence continues at coordinate 6,691 of DAOVKO010000048.1, forward strand.
AATATCCACGGCTGGCGCAACGTTCCCTTGTCTAAGCTCTTGAACGAAGAGCTCGGCCTTCCCGCCATCCTGGAAAACGATGCCAATGCCGCAGCTCTCGGTGAATACCATCATCAAGCCGACCCCCGCATCAAAGTCTTGGCCATGTACACTCTGGGCACTGGTATCGGCGGGGGAATTGTCATAGATGGCAAAGCTCTGCACGGGGCCCAGGGCAATGCAGCGGAATTGGGCCACATTATCGTTGAGCCTGATGGCCGGCAGTGCGCCTGTGGCCAACGCGGCTGCGCCGAGGCCTATGCCTCAGCCAACAGCACTGCCGCACGGGCTGCTCAAGCTCTTCAACAGGGATGCGAATCTTCTCTCAGCCAAGTTCTCCGGGCCGAAGGTGCCCTCACAGCCAAGGATGTTGCCGACCATGCCCGTCAGGGTGATGCCCTTGCTGCCAAGATCCTTGATCAGTCAGCCTATTATTTGGCCTTGTTGAGTGTAGACGTTTGGCACGTAGTAGACCCGCAAAGAATCGTCCTAGGAGGTGGAATGGCCCAGGCCGGGGATATCCTGCTCAACCCCGTACGCAAGCATTTCCAGCAACTCTGTTGGCAGTTGCAGGGCACCGGTGGTATCGAGATTGTCCTGACCAAGCTGGGCAATCAGGCCGAGATGATTGGAGCCGCCAGCGCCGCTGCCCTGGCCTTTGGCCGTTAATAACGTTTTTTTTGCTTGCCTTTGTGCCCCCCACCATCGTAGCATAGCACCGGCAAGTTGCCCATAATATCCAGTTTGAGAAGGAAGCCATGCAGGAAGCGAAAACCAGGCTTATTTACGATTTTCAGTCTCATTTTTATGATCAGCTCGCCTCGCGTACCTTGGCTCATCGGCAGCGTGCTGCCATAAAGCGCATGCATATCCAGCCCGGCCAACGTGTCTTGGATATAGGCATTGGAACCGGTCTGTGTCTTGACGCTTACCCTGACCATTGCCACGTCGTGGGTCTGGACCTTTCGGAGAGAATGTTGGCCAAGGCTAGGCGAAAGGTGGCCCGCCTTGACTTGCACAATGTCGACCTGCTCTGTGCCGACGCCATGTTCTGCAACTTTGCTCCGCAGAGCTTCGATCATATTCTGCTCAGCCACGTAATCAGCGTGGTCTCCGACCCGGTGCAATTAATTCGTCTGGCATATTACGTTGGTAAGCCCGGTTGTCGCATTGTGATCATAAATCACTTCCGCTCAGCAAATCGGATGATCGGCCTGATCGAGACACTGATCTGCCCCTTGTGTGTGCACTTGGGCTGGCGTTCGGATTTGTCACTGCAGGAATTGATCAAAGCCACCGGTCTGCACGTCGACTATCGCTACAAAATCGAATCCGTCGATTTGTGGGAAACCGTATTCGCCCGCATACCGGATTCCGTCGATCACACGGTTCTCCGACGCAGCGCCTAACCCGATTCCCCGAAGCTGAATCCGCAGGGCCCTTCATTCATGTCCCCGCCCACGAGGCCCCGGTCGTTAAGGTCTCTCTGGTCCACCGGGAAGATACGACAATTCTTTGGTCGCTCTTCGTGGATTCGGCAGCGGGTGCTCCCGTCGGCCAACTCTTCCAGCTCAGGGCAAATGTAAAGCAGTCTACAGCAAGCCCCGCAACGCAGACATTCTCCCCGGCGCAGGTTTATCTTTGATTCCACGTAACCTGGGCGAAAATGGCCGAGATAGAACCGGCGGATCTTCCCCCAGGCCAGCCGTAATTTCGCGCCCAGCCCAGACCCAGTCCCGGCCAAAAGCATGTTCCTCAGATGCCCCATCTTCTGGTTTCTTGACAGTGCTTGCAGTCGGTTAACTTCTCAACTGGCCTTGAACCTTTGGCCTGCGAGCTAATCTTTTTCCTCCGGCCGGGCTCCGCGGCTGTCGTATTCGATAATCCACTCGGCGATGACCTTGCCCATGCCTTCAGCCAGTTCCTCCGGCCCTTTGCGGATCGATGATTTCGCTCGGCTGTCGCAACTGGATATACCCAGCACATCTCCGCTACCCGCATCGATCAGTTTGACCTGGCAGACTGCTTGTTCCATGGGACCGGCTATTTTATCTGTAGTCGTGCCCGTGTCATAGATAATCAGCCTGCCCGTGATCCGCAGTACTTTGCTGCCCTGCTGCCTCAGGTAAGTCTTCTGGATGATTTGCTCGGTAATCTTCGCCGGCAGTACCGCCATGAACGCCTCATTACCTAGGCCTTGGCTGTCATCCGAGAAAGGCTCCACCACCACCGCATCGTAGTCAGCCAGATTCGCCGTCACCAACTGGATCGGCCTTGCCCGACCGCTGGCTCCCGTAGCTCCGTAGTAACCTTCCCGAATCGCCCGTCCGATGCAGCCGGCACTACAAGCCACAATCAACAGACCCAACAAATATAAGTTCTTTTTCATGTTAGCCTCCTTTGCATAGTAAAGCTCTTACCCACAGAACGGCTGGAAATCTGCTTTTCTTCCTGCCTTTTACGGCCACCAACCACTTATACAAGGATTATTCCGTATTTGGTGGATTTTTCAAGGTTATATTTTGCTCAATTATCGTACGGTCCTTGGCCTCGCGGGCCTTATTTCGACTGAACTTACTGTTAATTTGCTCGGCTAGATCTGCTTCCTTCGCTAAATGGTCCAGTTTATAGTACAGGCATTTATCGCTGTGCGAGCGAAAAAGAAAATAGCTCACCAGCCCTATGCTTTCCCGCCACTGCTGGATCTCGGAACGGCTCGCCGGCGGTCGATATTCCGCCCCCTTGGCCCAGTCCACAATTTCTCCGATCTGTCTTTCGACCTCACCCAGTCTGACGGCCTCACCCGGCTCGACCGTCCCGCCATTTACCCGCCAGGGCCGGACCTGATGCCGATCTCGCCCGGGGGCAATGATTAGATACTCAAATCGCCGCAAGCTCCCAGCCCAGCCGAAATCCTCCTCCTCCAATTTGCCTAATCTTTTTATGAGCTTCTTGTTCTTCGCAGCCGATTCGAAGTCCAGTTTGGCCGCCGCCCGGCTCATCTGCTCCTCCAATCGACGCCGCTGGCCCAGTCGCTCCTTAGGCTCAGCCAGCTTGACCGCCTCCAGCAGAAGTTCCCGGTACTCGCTGGCTGATACTCGGCCCAAGCAGGCCCCGCAGCACTTGCCCATTTGGGCATAAACGCAAGCCTGGGCTGCTTTCTCCGTGGCTGTCTGTTGCAAAATCTCGTAATTGCGGCACAAGCCATACATGTCGCTAGCCAGATCGACAAAGTATTTGACCGCCTTGCTACTAACGAACGGGCCTATATATTCATCCGGGCCAGGTGGGCTGATTTTGCGGACAGTTAGTAATTGTCCAAAAGGCTCCGACAAGCAAATCTTGATCCACCAGGCGTCCGACCAACCCAGCATCTCGCCATAGCTGCTCGGATAGCTTGCCCTGGCCAACTGGTGAAACTGCCAGTAGCTCACGAAGCTTGAATCAGCCTGCGTCCAACTCACCCCTTTGGTAATTTCGGCCAGTTCTGTTCGACGGCTCAGAGTTTCACTTTCAGATCGAGCGAGTTTCCTTCGCACCGACGCCCGCACTGACCCGCTTGTGGCCAACAGAATTGCTTCACCTTTGGCCCCCCACAGCAAATAGACCCCCGCCCGGGCCGGCAGCCCCAGAGTCCATTGCTGGAGTTCTTGATCAGCCGGCACTTCTATGGAGCCGTCGAAATCCATGAGACTTGCTGAATATACTGCTTTGTTTGCTTGGGCAAAACCTTCCCCAAGCTCCTGTCTATGAGGGATTGGGCAAACGCATCCCCGTGATCTTACCCTCGAAAACCAGTATGGAGTCCACATAGGCCTGACAATTGCTGATCACGTGGCGACTCGATAAGGTTTCCAACTCGCCTGTGAGAATCAGCGTGCAGGGCGGTACTACCTGCTTACGGAATCTAACCTTGTCCAAACGGGCAAAACCAATGAA
>DAOVKO010000119.1 GCA_030631725.1 Actinomycetes bacterium
CCCTCCGGATCTTCGCCCTTTGGTTTTGCTCGAAAGCGGTAATTTCGCCACCAGTGACTTGAACGACCTTTATCGCCGCATTATTAACCGCAACAACAGGCTCAAAAAGCTCCTGGACCTCAATGCTCCCGAGGTTATTATCCGCAACGAAAAGCGAATGCTTCAGCAGGCCGTCGACGCCCTGTTCGACAACAGTCGTTGTCGCCGGCCGGTGGTTGGCTCCTCCAATCGACCGTTGAAGTCACTGACCGATATGATCAAGGGCAAGCAGGGACGCTTCCGCGAAAACCTCCTGGGCAAACGCGTTGACTACTCTGCCCGTTCAGTCATTGTGGTCGGCCCGGAACTGAAGTTATACGAGTGCGGCCTGCCCAAAAAAATCGCCCTCGAGTTGTATCAGCCCTTCATTATCCGTTTGCTGAAGGAACGAGGTTTGGCTGACACCATCAAGTCCGCCAAAAAAATGCTCGAACGCAAGGATGAGGAGGTCTGGGACATCCTTGAGGAGGTGATTACTCAGCATCCCGTGCTGCTCAACCGTGCCCCCACTCTCCACCGTATGGGCATCCAGGCCTTTCAGCCGGTCTTGATTGAAGGCAACGCCATTGAAATCCATCCCTTGGTCTGCAGGGGTTTTAATGCCGACTTTGACGGCGACCAGATGGCCGTCCATCTGCCTCTGAGCATCGAGGCCCAGGTAGAAGCCCACGTCCTGATGATGTCCGTGTACAACATCTTTTCACCTTCCAACGGTGAGCCCATCGTTTCTCCGAGTCAGGACATCATTCTGGGCGTTTATTTCCTTACTTGTTCGCATCCTTCGGACTTCGGCAAAGGCCAACTCTTCCCCTCGGTGAACCAGGCCATTACTGCTTATGAGCTGGGCAGGGTCAGTATCCACGCTGAGATTATTCTACAGTTGCCTCCCGGCCAGGCCGTTGTTACCGAGGACGGCACCGAGCCCAATTCCGCAAAGATAACCACCACCGTAGGCCGCTGTATCTTTAACGACATCCTGCCTGAAGGAATGCCTTTCTACAACTATCCTCTCGGCCAGGGCGGCGTCAGTCGCGTGGTCAGTGATTGTCACCAGGCTCTGGGACGCGCTGCCACCATTGATCTGCTCGACCGTATTAAGGACATCGGTTTCCGCTGGAGCACCCGGGCCGGACTGAGCATCGCCATAACCGACTTGAGCGTCCCCGCCGAAAAGCCCCAGATCATTGCCCAGGCCCAGAAGCAGGTCGACAGAATTGAGCAGGGATTTCGCCGAGGTGTCATTACCGAGGGCGAACGCCACAATCAGATCTTGGACGTCTGGGTACGGGCTCGCGAGGAAGTTACCGCCGCCATGATGGAACAGTTGAAAAACGACGTTCGTGATGGCCGGCCATATCTCAATCCCATTTACCTGATGAGTGGTTCGGGGGCCAGAGGGTCCGTCGATCAGATCCGCCAGTTGGCCGGCATGAGGGGCCTTATGTCCAAGCCTTCCGGAGAGATCATCGAAACCCCCATTCGCTCCAATTTCCGAGAGGGCCTCTCAGTCCTCGATTACTTCAGTTCCACTCATGGGGCCCGAAAAGGTTTGGCCGACACCGCGCTGAAAACTGCCGATTCCGGATATTTGACCCGCAAACTTGCCGATGTCGCTCAGAATGTCGTCATTAGCCAGCTCGATTGCGGTACGGTCAACGGCTTGAGCAAGAGCGCCTTGTACAAGGGTGACGAGTTGGAAGTCCCCTTGAGAACCTCCATTGTTGGTCGCGTGGCACGAGATACTATCGTCAACCCCGTCACCGACCAGGTCGTGGTTGCTGAGAACGAGATTATTACCAAGCCCATCGCCGAGCAGATTGAGCAGTTGGGTTTGGAGTCTATTCGCGTTCGTTCCTCGTTGACTTGCGAGTCCCCCGTTGGTATTTGCGCCACCTGTTACGGCGTGGATTTGTCCACCGGTCGCTTGGTCGAGGAAGGCTTGGCTGTAGGAATCATGGCCGCTCAATCCATTGGCGAGCCCGGAACCCAACTCACCATGCGCACCTTCCATACCGGTGGTGTGGCCAGCCGAGAGCTTGTTACCTCCGAGGTGCGCAGTACACAGGAAGGAACCGTCAAGTTTGGTGACCTTAATCCTATGCCCACCACCGACCAGGAAGGAGATAAAGTCTTGGTCGTCCTTAAGCACAATGGCGAGATCGCCATCGTCGACGCCAAGGACCGTGAGCTCGAGTCTTACGGCGTTCCTTACGGGGCCTATTTGAGGGTCAAAGACGGAAAGAAGATTAAAGCTCGCACCCGCCTGGCCACCTGGGACCCACACCGTGTTTCCATCTTGGCCGAGGCCGGCGGCATCGTCCGTTTTGAGGACATTGAGGAAGGAGAAACCGTCAGGATTGAGGCCGACCGCAAGGGTGTGCCCGGACGTATGGTCGTCGTCGAGCACAAGGGAGAGAAGCATCCTCGAATCATCATTGAGGACCAGCAAGGCCAGATTCAAAGTTTTCATTACTTGCCGGCCAAGGCCCGAATCGAAGTCGAGGAGGGACAGCAGCTTCAGCCCGGACACTTGTTGGCTCGCCAGCCCCGAGATATCGCTGGCACTCAGGACATTACCGGTGGCCTGCCGCGGGTCACCGAAATCTTCGAAGCCCGCAAGCCAAAGGACCCTACCGTTTTGGCCGAGATCTCCGGAAATGTCGAAATTCGTTCCGACAAACGACGCGGAAAGATGACCATCATCATTCGCTCGGCCAGTGGCATGGAAAAGGAGCACCACGTTGCCCACAACAAGCACCTCCAGGTTCACACCGGTGACTACGTCGAGGCCGGAACCGCCCTGACCGATGGCCCGCGTGTCCCCCACGATATCTTGAGAATCCAGGGCGAAGACGCACTCCAGCAGTACCTCTTGAGGGAGGTACAGAACGTTTATCGAAGCCAGAACGTCAAGATTAACGATAAACACCCCGAGATTATTTTGGCCCAGATGCTTCGCAAGGTCAAAATTGAATCTGTCGGTGACTCCTCCTTCTTGCCCGGCGCTGAGATCGACAGGTTCCGCTTCCGCTTCGAAAATGAGCGTTTAGCCAAAAGTGTCAAAATTGTCGAGCCCGGCGACAGTCAGCTCCAGGCCGGACAGATCATTTTGGCCAGCGAGTTGAACCAGATCAATCAAACCCTTGCCGAGAAAGATCACCAGCCGGCCAAGGGACGCAAGGCCAAACCCGCCACCGCGACCGCCCTTTTGCTGGGTATTACCAAGGCCTCCTTACGCAGTGAGTCTTTTGTCTCGGCCGCGAGTTTCCAGGAGACTACCCGCGTGCTCACCGAAGCTGCCCTGGCCGGCAGAGAGGACCCCTTGCGGGGCCTAAAGGAAAATGTTATCATGGGACATCTCATCCCGGCCGGCACTGCTTTCAAGCCTTATCTGAACATGAACGTAAAGCATCTCGCCGAGCCGCCCGAGCCCCTCAAAGTTCAGGTCCCCGAAAAGGCCGTTGATCAGGCCTTGGCCGATGTCTTTAGCGAGGTCTAACACGGAGTATTCTTTATGCCCACTACCAATCAACTCATCAGACGCTCACGCCGAAAGGTAACCTCCAAGAGGAAGACCGTGGACCTGGAGGGATGCCCCCAGCGCCGTGGGGTCTGCCTTAGTGTCCGCACGATGTCTCCCAAGAAGCCCAACTCCGCTTTGCGCAAGATCGCCCGCGTCCGCCTGACAAATGGTCGCGAGATTACTGCGTATATTCCCGGTGAGGACCACAATCTTCAGGAGCACTCCATCGTTTTGGTCCGCGGCGGACGCGTTCGCGACCTGCCCGGTGTCCGCTATCACATTGTTCGAGGCGTCCTCGACACCCTTGGCGTCGAGGCAAGAAAGCAGAGTCGCAGTTGTTATGGAACAAAGAAAGGCAAGTAGAAGAAAGGCACAACCCATAGCGTCCTTCGGAAGGGACAAACCAAAGCCCCCGGGCTATACTATTCTGCGAAGCACGAGCAAGCCTTTCTTCTTCCTTCTTTCCTTTGTGCCTCTGTGCCTTTCTTCTTATGGAGCATTACATGGCCTATAAAAAATGGACAGCCTCTGCCGAGCAGCTCAAGCCCGATCCGCGTTACGCCTCAAAGTTGGCCAGCAAGTTTATAAACTGCCTCATGTGGGACGGACAAAAATCGGTCGCTCAGCGGCTGTTTTATCGGGCCTTGGACATCATCAAAGAGCGAGTCAATGACGCTTCCCCCCTGGAGGTCTTCGAGAACGCCATAGCCAACGTCAAACCCAGCATCGAGGTTCGATCACGCAGGGTCGGTGGCTCAAACTATCAGGTGCCCATGCAGATTCAGCCTAAACGCCAGCAGGCCTTGGCTTTTCGATGGATTATTCAGGCCGTTCGGGGCAAATCCGGTCGCCCGACCGCCATGTCCTTAGCTGAGGAGCTCACTGCTGCTTATCGCAAGGAAGGTGCCGCCGTCACCAGTCGCGAGAACATGCACCGCATGGCCGAGGCCAACAGGGCATTTGCCCATTTTGCATGGAGATAGCCGGAGTTCCCACGCCTCCCCTCCGGACCCGCGTGGACCCAAAAACTTGCTTTGCGGCCAAGGTTCATGCCCCTTCTGACCGATAACTAATCAAGGCCCGATAGCTTCGAGATTCTAGCTAGTCCGCTTTATCGGACGCATTTATTTGCAGTGTCATTTTGCCACTCGGCTCTCCAGCCAGCCGATGGTCAACCAAAGATGACCACGCCCGCAGGAGTTTCTAACCACTCCGCGGGCGAATCTATAGCTTATTCGTCAAACCTTCCTTGTCGATTGGTTTGTGATGCCTGAGGACCTCGAAAAAATACGCAACATCGGCATTATGGCTCACATTGATGCCGGCAAAACCACCGTCACCGAGCGCGTCCTCTATTACAGTGGCAAAACCTACAAAATGGGCGAGGTCCACGACGGCACCGCGGTCATGGACTATCTGCCGGAGGAGCAGGCCCGCGGCATCACTATCACCGCCGCAGCCACCACCTTGTCCTGGAAATCTCACACCATCAATCTCATTGACACTCCCGGACACGTCGACTTCACCGCCGAGGTCGAGCGCTCCCTCCGGGTCCTTGACGGTGCCGTGATGGTCTTTTGTGGCGTAGGTGGAGTCGAGGCCCAGTCGGAGACCGTCTGGCGTCAGGCCGACCGCTACAAAGTCCCTCGAATCTGTTTTGTCAATAAGCTCGACCGCGTCGGCGCCGACTTTGACCGCGTCGTTGAACAGATGGCTTCCATGCTCGACGCTCACCCGGTCGTCTTGCAGTTGCCTCTCGGACAGGACGCCGACTTTGTGGGCGTGATTGATTTGCTCAGCATGCAGGCCATAGTCTTCGATGAAAAAAAGCTCGGAGCCTCCTTTGAGCTCACCGACATCCCCGCCGATTTACTCGATAAGGCTCGCCGGTCTCATCATGACTTACTCGAAAAGGTCGCCGAGGCCGACGAGCAGCTCATGGACCTTTACGTCCACGACCACGACATCCCCGCCGACATCTTGGCCGCTGCCATCCGACGGGCCACCATTGCTTGTGCCATACAGCCCGTACTTTGCGGCTCGGCCTTGAAGTACAAGGGAATTCAGCCACTTCTGGACGCGGCAAATGCCTATTTGCCCGCACCTTGCGATTTGCCCCCAGTCCAGGGTTACCACCCAAAGCATCACGACAAGGTTTTAGCTCGCCCGCCTGATCCAAACGCTCCTTTGGCCGCTTTGGTTTTCAAAATCCAGGCCGACACCCACGGCGACCTCTATTTCTTGCGAATCTATTCCGGAACCCTCAACATCGGCTCCCGGCTCTACAATCCTCTTCGCCAGAAGCGAGAGACGGTCTCCCGAATTTGGCATATGCACGCCGGCCAAAGAGTTCTTTTGGAACAGGCCCAGGCCGGGGATATCTGTGCCGTCGTCGGACTGCGACACTCCCTCACCGGTGATACGCTCGCTGACCAAAAGAACCAAATTGTCTTGGAGAAAATCGAGTTTCCCGAAACCGTTATTTCTATGTCCGTTGAGCCCATGGCTTCGGCGGACCGCGCACGGCTGGGCCAGGCATTGGCTATATTGGCTCGCGAGGATCCCACCTTTACTTATCATCATGACCAGCAGACCGGTCAAACTATCATGTCCGGCATGGGCGAGTTACATTTGCAGGTCTTGGACCGCAAGCTCCGCGAGGACCTTAAGGTTCCCGTCCGCGTGGGAAGTCCCCTCGTCGCCTATCGTGAGACAATCACCGCCACCGCCGAAGCCGAAACCCGCTTTGTTCGCCAAACCGGTGGACGTGGACAATTTGCCGTCGTTTCTCTGCGGGTCGAGCCCTTCCAGCACCAGCATCCCGATGAGCCGGTGATTTTTGAATCCGAGATCAAGGGCGGGGTCATTTCTGCTCAGTACATACCTGCCGTTAAGCAGGGCGTCATGGACGCCCGTACTTCTGGCCCCTTGGGCGATTTCCCTGTCTCTGACGTAAAGGTCACTCTCCTCGATGGCAAGGAGCATGAGGTCGATTCTTCACCGGTTGCCTTTGAGATGGCCGCCGCCCAGGCCTTCATCGACGCCCTCTCCAAGGCAAAGCCTGCTTTGCTCGAACCCATTATGTCCC
>DAOVKO010000035.1 GCA_030631725.1 Actinomycetes bacterium
CAATTCCAGGGCTATGAGCTTGCAGGGGGCCAACTGGCTCAGCTTGTCGCCAAGAACGTTGATGATGCCGGTGGCCACGGACATTTCGTGCATGGGTTGGCCCTTGGGATCATTCCTGTTGAGCTAGTATAGCCGCTGGGAGGGCTATTGGCTATGGTGGTTTGGTGTAGCCGAGGCAGTGAAGGTGGATGGTGTCGGTGGTGGTGGGAGTGCCGAGAGGGTGGCCGGTGACGACGATGATGCTGTCGCCGGTCTTGGCCCAGCCGTTTTGCGGGGCGAGCTCGTCGATGATGGATAGTAAATCCCTGGAACTGGGGGGCAAATCCATCCGGTAGGGGATTACGCCGTATTGCAGGGCCATGCGACGGCAGACGGCAGGGTTGGAACTGAGGGCGATGATGGGCACGCCGATGCGGGTCTTGCTGATCAGGCCGGCCGTGCCTCCGCTCTCGCTCCAGACCACCACGAGAGAGCAGCGGGCCTGTTGGGCAATGCGATGGACGCCGTGGGCCAGGGCGGCCTGGGATCGGGGCAGCAGGTCGAGGTCGAGCCCGGGCGCGGCCGATGGATGCTTGTCCTGGAATTCCTCGCTGACCCGGGCGATGTTCTCGATGGTTCGCACAGCAGCAGCGGGGTTGGCCCCGATGGCGGTCTCGCCGGAAAGCATGACGGCGTCGGCCTGGTCGAAAATGGCGTTGGCTACGTCGGAGACCTCGGCCCGAGTGGGGGTCTGTGAAGAAATCATGCTGGCTAACATCTGGGTGGCGACGATGACGGGTTTGCCGGCTGACTGGCAGCGGCGGATGATGTCCTTCTGGACGAGGGGCACACGGGCCAATTCAATTTCTGCGCCCAGGTCGCCGCGAGCAATCAGGACGGCGGCGGCGGCGGCGATGATGGCGTCGAGGTCATCGAGAGCCTGGGGCTTTTCAATCTTGGCCACGAGCTTGATGTCCGAGCCGGCCGCGCGGAGCCTCTCACGGGCCGCGACAACATCGGCGGCGCGGCGAACAAAACTCAGGGCCAGGTAGTCCAATTCATTTTTCGCGGCCCAGTCGAGGTCCTCCAGGTCCTTGGGGCTAAGCGAAGGTGCGGCGATGTCGGTATCGGGCAGATTGATCCCTTGGCCGCTCTTGAGAAGCCCGGAAGATTTGCTCAGGCAGCGAAAAGCACCGGCTGACTTGGAGGTAACCACTGTGGCGATTTTTCCGTCATTTATGAGCAAACGATCGCCGGGGCGGATGCTGTCAATCAAATCGGGATAGGTTGTAGCCAGAACGTTTGGATCGTTGGGGTCGGCCTCGGCGGCGAAGACAATCTCCTGATCCGGCTGGATCGCTCGGCCTTTGCCGGGGAAGCAGGCGAGGCGGATCTTGGGCCCGCACAAATCGCCCATCACGGCGTGGGAGCCTGGCTGAGACTCCGAGGCGGTTCTGATGGCCTGGAGAAAACGCAGGTGCTGGCGGTGATCTCCGTGCGAAAAATTGATCCGCAGCACATCGGCGCCGCTGGAGATAAGTTCGGCCACGGCCTCAATGCAATCACAGGCCGGTCCGACAGTAACCACTATCTTGGTCTTTATCACCGGGACCGGAATCCTTGCAGGGGAAAAGATTAGCCCGAATATTTCACAAGGCTTTTGGTTTTGGCCGGTTATTTTGCCCAGCTTCTGCGTTCTCGGCTCTAAATGTCCTCGACGTATAGACATATACGCCTACGGGCATTTAGAACCTGCGGCCTTGAATCTGGGCAAAATCTCTCGGCCAAAACAGTGTGTTATTTCAATCGAGGCCGAAAACAGTAGTTAACTCATTTACTCTATCTAAATTATAAAAACTTTGGCAAAATCTCGTGAAATATCCGGGCTAGCGGGGGACTTCGGACGGCTGGTCGCCTGGTTGGGGTTCGAGCGGGGCAGCTTCGTCCAATTGGTCCTGGAGGTCCTTAACCGTATCCCGCAGAGTAGAGATAGTGCCTTGCAGCTCGATGATGGCGGCGTTGAGCTGTTTCTTTTCTTCGATAAGGGCCAGGCTATTTGCAGCGGATCTTGAGAGTTCATCTGAAGCGATCTTATGTTTTTGCTGAGTGTCCGTGTACTTTTCCCAGAGCTTATCAAACTCAGTTGTCTTGTTCCGGAGGTCATTTTGGGCCTCGCTTAATTGCTGCCGAAGGCGGGCAACAACGGCGAGATGGTCTTTCTTGGCATCGTCGAGCAAGCGTTTCTGGGTTTGGAGGCTTTGCTTTAGTTCGCGGTGCTGGGCCTGGAGCTCTTCATGCTGCCGCGCGGTTACGCAGGCGCTTAGAGTTCCAGCCAAAAGGACGGCCCAAATAAGGGCAGGCAGACGTCTCATGATAAGCCTCTATTATGCAGATAGACATGGATCTGAGGATTCAATAAGAGCAGCCTGGCCAACTCAGTTGAGCTTGTCCGCTGCCAAGGCGCGGGCCAGACAAAGCCCCATGCCGCCCAGAGTCGCTGCAAAGAGTTTCCTGCTAGCGCTCACCGAGCTCCGGATGGGTCAGGCCCTGTTCCTCCATCAGATCGATAATCCTGGGGCGCAAGAGAATCAGCATCACATGTTTGTCGTCCTGGGTCATTGTGCTGCTAAAGAAGCGTTTGAGCCAGGGAATCTTGTTGAGGACGGGGACGCCGGCGTCCATCTTTTGTTCGGTCCTTCGTCTGACCCCGCCGATGAGCAAGGCTCCGCCGTCAGGGACGCTCACCTGAGTGCTAATACTGGTCCTGTCGATGTAGGGTAGTTGCGTTATGCCCCAGGGGCCAAACCACTCCCAGTCGTCGGGGACAATGTCGGCGACGAAAGGCAACTTAAAGAGATCGTTAAGAGTCACCTCCACATCGAGGCGGATAAACCTGCGGTCGGGGCTGACTACGCCGCCTACATTCAAGGTGGGTCCGAGTGCGAGACGAGCTATTACAAGGCTGTAGCCTACGGCATTATCTTCTATTTCGACGTCCACGTCCGCGACATACCAAATGTCCCGGCCGACATAGATATGGGCCGATCCGGCGTTTTCAAAAGTAACCCTCGGAGCCATCAAGGTAGTGGCCTGCCTGGAAGCCTGGGTGGCCCGGATGAGGAAATCGACTTCGAGAGCATCCAGGAAAGAGCCGGCAATAGTAAGACCCGTAACCTCCGCGCCGATACTTCCCTGTATGCCAGTCTTGGCAGGGCCAGTCCAGTTCGCGCTGCCCTGCATGCCGATCATAGGGTTGAAATATTCGACGCGCTGGCCGGGGTAACCGGCCAGGGTGACGGGCCTCCAGGACGGACCGCCCCAGTTTCCTTGGGGACGGAGATAGAGATCGAAGTCTACGCCGATGTCTTCGAGGAAATTGTCGGTGACGTAAATGAATCTGGGCTCAACCGATATCTGTATGGGCCTGCTATCGCGGATCTGTCTTAGCATGTCGCGAATCTTGGCGTGTATGTCGGCGGTCTGGTAGATGAGCAGCTTGGTGCCCCAGATATAGGAGGTCCCTGGACCGCCGTTCTCCTGCCAGGAGTCCGGTTCTACAAGTTGGATAAAGATCAGGATGTCCTCGATGAGTCCCTCGCGTATCTCCTCGGCGTCGGCCTGGCCACCACGACCACGGTCTCGTCCGCCACGGTCCCTCCCACTACGGTCTCGGCCGCCACCGTCTCGGGCGCCACCGTCTCGGCCGCCACCGTCTCGGCCGTCATCGCCGCCGGGCTCATACTGCGGGCCTCCACGCCTGTCGATGGTCTCAACGAGCAAGTCAGCGATTTCGTAGGCCACTATTTTGAGCTCGGCAGCGAGGTCCTCGGAAGTAGCAATGACGATGATACCATCGTCAATGCCGTAGGAAACAGTGGTGCCGCCATAAATGCCGCTCGATGAGAGACTGCTGAGGATGGCTTTGAGGGCTCGTTTGAGGGAGACGTTGTGTAGTTGGATGGAGACGAGGGTATCTTCCTCAATTCCAGCAGTAGTCAGCGACTCCCAGTTGGGGACTATATTGAGGCCGGATTTCGCCCGCAGATCATCAAAGACCTCGGATAGGGGAGTCTCCTGGTAATCAAAACGAGGATAGCGGACGTCCAACTGCCTGCTAGCCTCCATATTCTCGGGAGTATCCTGGGCGATTCCGGTATAGGCTCTCGAACGGCGTCTGGAAATGGCCGGCCAGTTAGGGTCCCAGGTCAGATCGCGGTCGATAGGCTTGCTGACCTCGCGGATATTGTGAATGGCCTGTTGGTATTCGGTCTCTGCGCTACTTTCAATGTCCTGGGTTTTGAGCAGCCAGATCTCGTCCTGAAGCCAACCGGACAGCTTCCTGGCGTCGGGGTTGTTGGGGTCGATGTTGAGAACCTGGATGTAGCGGTCCAAGGCCAGTTGGTACTTGCGATCTTGAATAAAGGTGGTGCCCTGGGAGAAGAGTTGCTTTACTCGTTCCTTTCGTCGCTGTTGGGCTCTGAGCTGGGCCTCGGTGGCGAGAGCCTGGGCCTGGACTCGCCGCTGCTCGGCCTGTGCGGCCTGGTATATGCGTTCTTGCTTGTTAATGTAGGCGAGCTTGGCCTGACCGGTCGTATGCATCAGGGCCATATCCGCGGACGGCAAGATGGATTGGTTGTTTGCAAGTGTATCCTGGGCGTCGCGAACGATCCTGCGGGCTTCGGCGAACTTGTGCTGCTGGATCAACTTCTCGGCGCGGTCCATAGCTATCTTGTGCTGGAAGGTAATCTGCCCCTTAATAATCCGCCGGCGTTTGACTTCCGTAGCGATAAGAGTGTCTCCGGGACCTGGGGTGGTTACACGGCGGGGGGTCTGAGCTTGGTCGGGCTCAGTCGCGACAGGCCGAAGCTGGGTGGGGGGGGGAACTTCCACAACCGGCTCAAGCTGTTCGTCCCCAGGGACAGGTTCAATAACGATAGTGGCGGTTTCATCGGGCGCCTGGAGGAAGGGTTGCTGAGGAAGCTTGGCTCTTTTCTGGGCGATCTTCTTGAGATATTTCTGTGGTTTGCCACGATTCCAGAAACCCAAATCAACTCCAGATTCGATAACGGTTTTGAAACCTTTGTCGGCCTGGTCAAGCCGACCGGCCTTGTAATCTCTGACGCTCTTGGCGAAGAGGTCGTTCATTTGGCGTACGAACTGCTTTCGGCGGGCTTCAATTTCTGTCAGCGTGGATTTGATCCTGCTCTGAGCGGCGGGGTCCAGGCGTGGGGACTTTAGGGCCTGCTCGAGTTTTTGTCGCGCAGCCACAAAGTCGTTCTGCTTTGCGAGCAGTTCAGCCTCGGCGATGCGCTGGCGAATTTCGCCGGCCTTCTCCAGAGCATAGTCGGCCTTTCGGATCAGATGCTTGAGGCGGTCTTTATCGGCGGGGCTAAGCTGGGCAGGCTTGATCTGGTCGAGAGTTTCCTTGGCGGTGATGTAGTCCCTGGCATCAATCTGTTGTGCGGCTTTATCGAGTAAGCCGCGGGAATCCTGAGCCAGTAGCGTAGTGCTGGACAAGCCCAAAAACCAGATTGCCCCCAACAAAAGACCTAAGCGATTTCTAAACGGATGGCTAAACACAACACGCCCTCCTGGTAAGACACAAAAGACATCGGTAAATCAGTGAGCTCCACAACGAGCCGGGAACATCCGCCAGCCGGGGCAAGGCTCTTTCTCCAAGCGGCTCTGGGCTGCCGAAGGTCGTAGCAGTATAACCATAGTCAAGCCAACTCACAAGCAATAAGTGGAAAATTCCGGATGACGCACAAGCTTTTTTCCGTTCCATCGGGGCAAGAGGCACTTTTGGCAGCCGTTATCTTCTCCGCGGCAAAGGCAAATCGAAGCCTCCCGGAGGCCAGATGCCCCCACGTGGGCGGCGGCGTGAGGGTACAGCAGGCCTGCGGTCGCGAGGCGCTGGAGGGGGTGTGGCTGGCCGAAGGGCCTCTTTTTGGCGTTTTATTCTCTCATCCAGGTCTTGTTTCTGGGGATCATCCTTGTCAATATCGCTGTATCTCTTTTCAGTCTGCCCGGTTTGGTCATTCTTGACCACCAGTTCATCGGCGGTAACGGTCTCGAATTCATCGGGGTTGCCTTCTACAGGGCGTTTGACCTGGACCTCGGCGTTGAATTCGACAATAGTCCAGCCGGTGCTGAAATCGACCTTTATCTTGGGGCGTATGGCGGGGGGCTGTGGGCGTGTTCTGCCCGGGCGGACGAGTCGCGGGGAGGCCAAATCAGCACTTCGGCGAGTACCGCTAGCGGGCGAGGCAGCGGGGTCCGGCATGTCCTTGGGGCCTCCGATGGCCTCTCCCTCATCCCCGTAAAACAACTGGGTGAACCAATAACCCCTCTCCCAGGCGTAAACCTGGAGCCTGGCCTGGGAGGGCTTGGAGGCAATGGCGGAAGAAACTCCGGTGAAGAAGAAATAGCGGTCCTGGAGGGTTTTGACCGGTTTGGACCACTGCGACCATTCTCCGGTGAGCCAGCCTTGCCTGCGGACGGCCCTCTCGGCCTGCTCAGAGCCACATAAGGGATTGAAGAGTACCACACGTAGGCGGTATTGGTAGGTCCTGCCGGGTTCAACCGAGCAGTCATGTACCCATATGGGTATGGAACCGGGGGCGTCTTCCGGGCGATATTTTCGTGGGATAGCAATCCTATCGCTCGAAACTCGACGAATCCTGGTAGCCTTGGGGGCAGCAACGGTGCCCGGCAGCCGGCCGTCCGGGACCGGGAAGGCGCCGGGAAAGGCCCCAGGGCCCGGGCCATAGAAGCCAGGGGGACCATAGGGTTCGCGCCCACCAGCCGGAGCCCGACGGGGTATGATGGGGCGGGGGCGAGATCTGTCGACTTTCATGTACTTGGGAGCTGTATCTGACCTGGGGATAGCCGCGGCGAATATCCGGACAGTGGTCTGTTCGTCGGAAGTCTCGGGGGGCTCCTGGGGCCAATACCACTGCTCGAAACCATCCAGAGGCAAGAACTCCGGGCGGACAATGAATTCCTGAAAGCCCGGCCGGGCCAGCCACTGCCGCAGAGCCTTGGGATTATCCAAGTCTTGCTCTTTGTAGCCTTGCGGCAGAGAGTAAAGCTCGGAGAGGGCCTGGACAATATTGGGCCTGGTCTCCTGATAGCTTTCGTAGGGATTGACCCTCTGGGGATCGGACCAGGAACCGTCGGGCTGCAATTGCTGCCTTTCGAGTTCCAAGCGGGCAAAAAGGAAGTACTGGTCCTCTTCGTCCAGGCGGTTTTGCTCATCCACTTCGGGGTCTAAGCCGGCAAAGGCAAGATACTGTTTTTGGAAAGGAAATTCCGCGGCGATGGTGACCCAGTAAATTTCCGCGGGAGCTCGGGTGGTTGTAGAGTAAGTCCTTGAAGTCGTGGCCTCGGCCACAACGCCGATACCGCCTTGGGCTCGGACGTTCACAGCAGTCAAGACGGTGGGGGTGGGGGTCTTGGCCTGGACGGACTCATCGGGCAACTGGGCAGTCAGTGAGGGATTGGAGCTCAACTGAGCTGTAGGGCTTTCGAGGTACTGGCGGACCTTTTTCACAGTTGCGGACTGGTCAGGGGGCAGTGGGACATAAATCTCCAGACTCCTGCTGAGTTCGCGAGCCTTGTCAGTTATCTGGTCGACCATCTTCGAGGGGTCTACCTTCTGGCCCCGAGAGTCATCGCTGCAAAGAGGGGAAGAAACTACGCGGGTCAGCACAACGTAGATAGCCAGCGCCGCCAAGATTAACAGCAAGGCCTTGTCCCAGTAGAGATAGAGAAGGTTTTCATTGGTCTTAGGCATAAATCCTTTCCCTCGACAAGCCGGGCGGCAAAGCTAAAGGGCGGGTCTCATCATTACTTCCTTCTCCTCCTTCGTTGCTTTTTCGGTTTGCTCTTCTCCTCGAGCTGCTGGCTGGCGGCCTGCAACCAGGCTGCGGCCTGAGCGATCTGCTCCTTCACAGTTTTCTTGACCTGCTCAGGCATATCCTCGGCGTAGATCTCCCTGAGAAGAAGCAGCTCAGCGTCGATATCAAGTCTAACAATAGGGTCAGTCCCGTAAACCAAATCCTCGTCAGCGTCTTCACCGGGATTGAAGTTGTAGGATCTGTCAAACGGCTTGAAGTCACGCTTGGCGATTTCCACATCTTCGCGAGAAAGAGAAACGTTAAGGATGGTGTAAAGGTTTTTCCGGCTGAAGAGGTCGAGGAACTCATTGATGCGCCGGGAATCAATGATCACGGAGAAGGAAAAGTGCAATACGTCGGCGTCGTCATTACTGCTGCGCTCGGTGAAGGGCTTGGCCTGGCCTCTGAGTCTTCTGGGCCGTCGGGGTTGCAGGCCTGGAGACGTACCCGTACCCCCGGACGGCGGCGGCGGCCCCCATCTCAGGTCCCACCCAGGTGGTGGGGGGGCGGCTCCGGGCTGCGGGTTCATAAGGCCTAGCAGATCAGAGCCGAGCCCGGGTATCTCAGAGGGCAGTTGTTGTTCGAGGTCTGCGACGTAGTAAGACTCATTGATTTCAATATAAACGATGCGCTTGACGGTGGCGTTAGCGACGCAGGGCTGCTGGCCCAGCCGCTCGGCTGAAGCATCATTCAGGTTCCTGAAGAGCTGGGCCAAGTCCTGCTGAATCCACAGGGCGACTTGGCCGAACCAACATTCCTCCGCGCTGGGTGCGCCGGGGGCGTCGACCCAGTCGGGGATGCCCAAACCCTCGAGGTCTTCGACATACATGCCCATATCGGCGAAGTCCTCAATGTCGAGGCCAGCGGATTCATCTTTGGGCCAACCGGCGTTCAGGGTTTGGGCATAAATGTCTTCAACAGCTTTTTTATAGTCTTCTTTGAAGCCAAAGGGGTCTTTGACCTCAGGAAACAGGCCTGCTATCAAGAATTTGCGTTGATTTCTTTTCTTGAAGAGTCCGGCCACCTGTTGAGCTTCGAGCTTGGTCTGGTCAGCGAACTGTTGGCGGGCCTTGACCTTGACGGCGTTGGCCACGCCATCGGGGCCACGACCTCCCAAGCGGGTGATTTCTGTATCTAGCTTTTGGGCTTCGATGGCCTTTTGCTCGGCATCTGAGCCGAGTTTGAGGGCCAGCAAAAGTGCCAACAGCAAGAGCAAAGCCACTACGACACAAACAGACTCGTAGCGATGCTCTTTGATCAAACTCATAATATTCATAGCCCCGCCTCCAAAAACAGACTTCCGGCCTTGGCCAGGGCCCGGTTACCGCCGGGCATCACGACCTCGCTTGTTGGTTGGCCGGGGTGAAGTCACCTCGGGTGAAGGCTCCCCGGCCGGCTCAGCCCGTGGGCTGGGAGTCTCCTGCGAGTCCTGCTCGATGTAAAGCTTCCAATGAATCCAGAAAAACTGGTCCTTGGCCATGCTTTCATCCGGCCGGAGAGGATCAAGGAATTCATCTTTCGGCTTGTCGCTGCCAGCGGACTTGGCGGTGGCCTCTTCAATGGATGCTAATCGATGAAGCGCCAGGGGAGAGAATCTGAATCGCACGGGCTGTTTGGAAAATTCGGCCAGCTCACGTTCGAGTTTGTCCAACTCAGCCTTGATTTTGACGGGCAACTGATCGGACAATTCTGCGATGAGAAAACGGCTGGTGCGGGGGTACTCCGCATCGCTGTCGAAAGGAGTGGTGCCCCTGATCTCCATAATAAAGCCCTTCTTGGGTTTTTCCAGAGCGGTAGCTGCCGGGGCAGACCAATCGGAAGGAACTCTCGGTTCGGGTTTGGTCAACTCGTACCGCTTGTCATAGTCGCTGTCGAGGTTTTCGCTGTATTTGCTGGAGAAGTTCTGTAGAAAGATCAAGCGGCGTTTGGATCGCTCCTTGTCGTACTCGGCCGCGGGCTTGGCCGGGTCCTCAGCAGTGTTGAGGACCCCGGTCATGGCCCGAACCATGGCCGGCCAGACATCGCGTTCGGCACGCAGAACGACATAATCGTCGATACTTTGGCGTTCTTTTTTGACTTGGTCGTCTGCCTGTCTGAGTTCTCGCCGATATGTTTGGGCCTGTTTAACGATGCGAGGGGCGGCATCAGGCTTCTGATTGTTGAACAGGCCGTTCAAGACGGATAAATCCATGAGGTTGCGGGCATAGATACTGCCAACAATCAAAGCCAACAGGGCAACGGCGGCGACGAAAATGGGCTTTTTCGCTCTCCAGAGCTGCCGACGTGCGATCGCGGGAGGCAGAAGATTGGCCTTGATATTGGCACGCCCCAGGCCCTGCAGGGCCAATCCGTAGGCGACTCCCATACTCAAAACGCCGGCTGAGAACGCGGCGGCGCTGAGCTGAGGCGCCAAGCTGAGCCTGGAGAACTGGTCGATGCGGATCAGCTCGATTTTGAGGCTCTGCTGTAGATACTTCTGAAGTCCGGGAAGGTGGAAAGTATTACCCACGGCCAACATCCGGGCGATGCTGGCCTGACGATTGAGAGTAGTATAAAAACCAATAGATCTCTGCACCTCCGCGGACAAGTCGGAGAAAACCGAGCGCATGGCCTGGAAGACCTGCTTGGCGTACTTGCTGGTGGCGCACTTTCGCTTGAGATTTTCGGCCTTTGAGAAGCTCAGCTTAAAGGTTTTGGCCAAGGCCTGGGTGAAATTATTTCCACCGATAGGAATGGTTCGGTGGAAGACTTTCTGTCCGTCAGCCACGATGAACTCGCTATTGGCCGAGCCGACGTCCAGGATAGCAGTAGCCGCCTGGGGGTCGGTCAGGCCGTCGTAGACCATGGCGTTGTACAGAGCCATGGGCGACATTTGCACCTGGTCGGTAGAGATGCCGGCCTGCTGGAAATTGGCAAGGAAGCTTTCCACGACGTCGCGTTTGATGAAGAAAATACCGGCGATAACGTCCGGGGAATCCTGTAGCTTGATAGGTTGGTAATCCCAGACCACATCGTTGATGTCGAAGGGGATCTGCTGCCTGGCTTCGAACTCGACAATTTGTGGGATTTTTTTTGCCTCGACAGGTGGCAGAGCAACGAATCGGGCCTGGCTGTTCCGGCCGGGTACACCCACAACAACGGCTGCACCTTTGAGATTATGCCTGGAGGTGAATTTACTCAGAGCCTCACGAATGGTCTGGTCGTGGCTGGCAGCGGGCAAATCAGCCAGGGAGTGGGGATAGTTGATGATCTCGAAATCGCTGACCAGAAGGTCACTACCGACGGCCTCGAGCCTGATTGCCCTTAGACCGTACTGGCCCACGTCGATGCCCCAAGCGAGTTTACTTTTGCCGGCCATGGGTAAACTTCCTAACAGAAGAAGGCCCCAGTCGGTCACAGACGGATTGACGGCCGCTCAACAGTGGCCTACACTGGCTGCTTGTGACAACCTTAAAAACATACCAGGTAAAGGTCATTGGTTGCAAGGTCAACCAGTACGAAGCCCAACAAATATCGGAGTTTCTTTGTGCTCTGGGCTTACGGCCGGTGGCTGCGGGTGAGTTGGCGGACCTGGCAGTGGTCCACAGTTGTGCGGTGACTTCGCGGGCCGCGGCCAAGAGCCGCCGAGCCGTCCGCCGCTGCCTTAGGCAGGCCAAAGGGCCTGTGGTGGTCAGCGGATGTGCGGCCCAGCTGGCCGCTGAAGAACTGGCCGAGCTCTCAAAAGCGGTCAGAGTCATACGCAAGGCCCCAGACATAGCTAGCGTCCTGTACAATATCGTAGCCAAACAAGGCGTTCCAGATAGCTCGTGGGCCACCATCAATCAGGGGAGCACGACACGCGGCAGGCATAAAGAATGTATGACAACACAGCCGGGCACTATCGCAGCAAACGTCAGCAACCCTATCAAACCCCTACTTAATGATATTCAAGCATATCGCGGCTGGCAAGTCAAGAGCAAAATCGAGAGGGAATCGTATTCGAAAAACGGTCATAACTACACCAAAAAAGTAGGTTTGGGTCCTATAAGTGGGTTCTCGGGGCATGAGCGGGCTTTTGTTGCGGTTCAGGACGGGTGCGATGCCTTTTGCAGCTATTGCGTGGTGCCGTATTTACGCGGACGGCCAAGCTGGCGGCGATCAGAGGACGTGGTCAAGGAAGTGAGCCAACTGGTGGCGAACGGCTATCAGGAGGTGGTGCTGGCTGGGGTGCACCTGGGGGCGTATGGGCATCGAACAGTAGTTCGCAAACACTGGGACGGGTCCCAGCACGCCGGGATGGCTGAGCTGCTCAGAGAGGTGGCTGCCATAAGAGGGCTCAAACGAGTCAGGCTCAGCAGCCTCGAACCGGGGGAAGTCAGCGAGGAACTGCTGGAAGTTATAGGGGCTAACGAGAATATAGCCAAGCACTTGCATCTGCCACTGCAGTCGGGCTCCCAGCGGATACTCTCGCGGATGAACCGACTGTATAGGCCAA
>DAOVKO010000112.1 GCA_030631725.1 Actinomycetes bacterium
CAAAGAACGTTATTGCTTTTGCTTTTAGCTCCCCTGCCTTTGATGTTGATCGCCGCGGCCATGAGGAGATATCCCTACGGTACCAGTGCCCGCGTCTGCCAGCACCTAGCCCCGATCTTTTGCCTCTTGGCCGGCGTGGGCTTAGCCTCAGCCCTGCGTTTTTGGCTCTGTCGCCGTCGGCCGATGAAGGGAATCTATATTGCCACCGCCGTAATGGCTGCTATTGCCATAGCGGGCATGGTCCGTGATATCGCTTGGCCGCAGAAGAAGTTCTCCGACAGACTCAATCGCGACGCCCTTCAGACTCTCGGCTCCAGGACCGGGCCACAGGACCAGTGGGTGATTTTCAACGCCCTGGAAAACCTCCCTTATTCACCTGACCTTCATGGCTATGGAGGCTCGGCCGCCAGATTCCGTTATTACATCCGCCGCTTTGCCCCGGCGAACATTCGCTGGGCTCCCCCTGCCAAGGACCTCTCTCCCCTGCCCGCTGGACGCACCTGGTTGATCGTCTACAGGGACAATAAGACTTCTTTCCGGCAGGACCTGCTCGACTCTTATCTCCGAACTGCACGACAGCGTCTGGGCCAGTCGAAAGAACCATACAGGTTCAAACTAACTTCCCCCAAGGACCCGCACCGCAGCCAGATCGAGGCCATCGAAGTCTACGAGTTCCCACCCTTGTCGTCCTCGCTGAAGTATCCGCCCTGATCGAGCAACTTCTCTGGCCCACTTATGCCGTAGTGTTATAGTAACATTCGTCATTGAGGCAACGGGTTAGGTATTTTTAATTGTCGCCGATCAGCAGACAGCACTTTGGCGATGGGAAGACTATGTACAGAACCTATAGCGCTGGTTGTAAGTCTTGTTGGTTGCGGGACTATGCGAAATGATCCAAGCCCCTGCAATTGCAAGGACTCAGGTAAGATGCCCCCAAGGGGACTCGAACCCCTGTCACCTGGCTGAGAACCAGGTATCCTAGGCCGCTAGACGATGGGGGCAGGCCTTTTTTATCGGGCCAATCGGGACCGGGGTTAAGAGTCTAATTGCAGCAGTGAGCTATGTCAAGTGATTGGCGGTGCAGGGATAGTGTCAGGATTTACGTGTAAATTCGGCAGGAGAGGCCAAGAAAGTAGCGATCAACTGGGCCGAAGGCTCAACTATCGACAAAAAAAGTTTTTTTGTGCTTGACCAAGGCGACTGGATAGAATAAACTAGAGCGAATTGAGATTGCGTCTCAGTTGCAACAGGCGGGTTGGCAAAGCGCGAGAATTGGAAGGGGCAGCGGATATGAGTAGACAAGAGCAGGCATTTGGGGTGTATCTTCGCAGCCGGGGGCTTCCTTTGACGCCGGAGCGTCAGGCGGTTTTGAAGCAGGTATTGGCAGCAGGAAGGCATTTCCAGGCGGATGAGCTTTATCTTCGGCTGGCCAGAGACAAGAGCCGACAGGTGAGTAGGGCAACGGTGTATCGCACCTTGAGGCTGCTGTGTGATTGCGGGCTGGTACGTAAGGTGGTCTTTGTGGACCGGCACAGCCATTACGAGCACCTTTTCGGGCACGCCCATCTGATATGCAGCAAGTGCGGGCGAGTTATCGAATTTCGCGACCAAAGTGTTTCGCGGGCTTTGGCGAGGGTGTGCAAAGCCAAGAAGTTCCGGGAAGCATCGCGGAAAGTGGAGGTGGTAGGCTTGTGTGCAAAATGCAGCTGAGCAAGTGCCAGACAGTAAGACGGGAACGATGAGAAGAGAAAAGCAAAATCCTGATTTGCCGGCGAGTTCGAGCAGGGCCGACAGAGTTGGTGAACAGAGGGACAAAATTTTTCTGCTGTTGGGCAATCCCAACGTGGGCAAGAGTGTGCTGTTCAGGCTGTTGAGCGGGAAATACGCGCTGGTGAGCAATTATCCGGGGACCACGGTGGAGCTGAGCCGATCTGGGCTCAGGCTGGAGGGGCAGCGCTATGGGCTGATCGACATGCCGGGGGCGAATAGTCTTCTGCCCAACTCTGAGGATGAGCAGGTTACGGCGGGGCTGATCCTTTCGAGCCCGGAGGCGGTGGTGGTGCAGGTGGCCGATGCGAAGAATATCTCGCGGGCCCTGATGCTCACCGTGCAACTGGCGGAGCTGGATGTACCGATGGTTCTGGCCCTGAACATGTGGGACGAGGCCAAGGATCTGCATATCAAGATCGATCATCAGCGGCTGGCGGAATTGGCTGGTATTCGAGTGGTTCGGACAGTGGCCACGGAACGGCGGGGACTCACAGCCCTGCGGCACGCCCTGCTGGATGCTCGAAAGGCCCAGTTGGCTCTGAAGTATCCACATGCTATTGAGCAGGCGGTAAAAGAGATCGAAGTAATACTGCCGCAGGAGCTTACGGGGCCACGCGGACAGGCCCTGATGATTTTGGGCGGTGCGTCTGATCCGTTGGACGTCTTGAGCAGCCAAAACCGCCAGGCTGTCCTGGAGATTCGTCAGCGGCTGCAGGAGCGGTTCTCCGAGCCATTGAGCTACATAATCAGCCAGGCACGTTTCGCTTACGTCGGGCGCTTGCTTGAGCCGTTGGTAAGTCGAACTCAGCCGCAAGCCGAATCACAGAGGTCTGGCGGAGCGGTCTGGCGGGGAGTGGGCCTGGCGATTATGGCTTTCTTGGTGGGTTACAAGCTGGCGGACCTGGTCCTCGGGTTCACAGCGGTGCCGGGGCGGGTTGGGCAGATGTATTATTACTTGCTGCTGGCTGGGCCGGGGTTGGGCTGCGTTTTTCTTTATCAGCGATTCGTTCGCGATCCGTTTTTCGATCGGGCCAGGTCGTTCAGTTCGCTGCTGGGACTCTTGACCATGCGGGTGCGGACGGCAATACCGCTGGTCATTGTTACACTATGGTTGTTGTACGTGCTGGTTGGTAAGTTCGCGGCGGGAACGTGCGTGGACTTTTTGGAAAGCGTGGTCTTTGGTGAGTACATCAATCCGGCCCTGATGTATGTAGCCGGGTTGGGCTTAGCCGAGCAATCTTTGGCCTATCAGTTATTGTTCGACGCAGAGGCGGGGTTGATTACCGTAGGCTTGACCTACTCCGTGGCTATCGTGCTGCCAATCGTGGGGTTTTTCTTCCTGGCCTTCGGGCTCTTGGAGGATTCGGGCTACTTTCCGAGGCTGGCGACGATGCTGGACAAGATATTCAAGCGGATGGGTTTGAGCGGCAAGGCAGCCCTGCCCATGGTACTGGGGCTGGGCTGTGCTACGATGGCCACGCTGACAACGCGGGTGCTGGAGACGAAGAAGCAGCGGACGATTGCTATTTTGCTATTGGCATTGGCGGTGCCTTGCTCGGCCCAGCTTGGGGTTATCGCCGGGGTGCTGGGGAAAGTTTCCGGTGGGGCATTCGCTGTGTATGTGGTGGTGATTGCTTCGCAGCTTTTGTTGGTAGGGTATCTGGCGGCGAAGATCTTGCCGGGCGAGTCGGGCCAGCTGATTCTGGAGATCCCGCCGTTCAGGGTGCCGCAACTGCGGAACGTGCTGGTCAAGACGGGCTATCGGCTGATATGGTTTTTGAAGGAAGCGGTACCGTTGTTTTTAGTAGGGACCTTGATACTGTTCGTGCTGATAAAGCTCAAGGTCCTGGGCGCCCTGGAGGCGGGAGCCTCGCCGGTGATTTCGGGGATGCTGGGTTTGCCGGGGGATACGGCCAAGGGTTTCTTGCTGGGATTTTTGCGGCGTGATTATGCGGCAGTATCGATTTTCAAGAGCTATGGTGGGCAAGCCATGGGGCAGGACCAGGTGTTGGTAGCCTTGGTCGTGATCACCCTGTTTGTGCCTTGCATCGCCAATCTTTTTGTGATGATCAAGGAGAAGGGCTTACGCGTAGCAGGGCTGATGGTTGCGTTTATTATTCCCTTTGCGGTGCTGGTGGGTACGGCATTGCGGGGGATACTGAGCCTTTACCGAATTGTAACCGGAGGAGTGAATTGATGGAACCGAGCGAACAACAGATAGAAGAGTTGCTGGAGAAGGCCTGGCTGACTATGGAAGATAGCGGCAAGTTGGGGGAGGAGGATTTTTTGCGCCGCTGCGATATGGAGGGCCTAGCAGAGCCGGCAGCGGTTCTGGAGCGGCTGGATCTTCTGAGCAGGCGCGGGGGAGAGTTGGAGTTTACTGCTGAGGGCAAACGCCGAGCAGCCTTGGTAATTCGCCATCACCGTCTGGCAGAGCGGCTGTTGCGGGATGTGCTGCATGTGCGGGGCGGATCGTTTGAGCCCAGCGCCTGCGCCTTCGAGCACTGCCTGGACGCAGAGGTAACGCAATCTATCTGCACGCTGCTGGGGCATCCAACGAGCTGTCCGCACGGCAAGGCGATTCCTCCGGGCCCGTGTTGCGCGGCGGCAGCGAGGGAGGTTCAGCCGGTGCTGATGTGCCTGCGGGATTTGCCGGTGGGGCAGCGAGCCAGGCTGGTCTATATGTCGAGTTCGTCGCATAAGAGGCTTGATCAGCTATCTTCGGTGGGGTTGCTGCCGGGGACCATCGTGCAGTTACATCAGCGGAGGCC
The DNA here is from genome assembly GCA_030631725.1 of Actinomycetes bacterium. Lineage (GTDB taxonomy): Bacteria > Planctomycetota > Phycisphaerae > JAACET01 > JAACET01 > JAACET01. Next base: position 4,542 of record DAOVKO010000112.1, read on the forward strand.
CGCGTTTGTGATTGATGTGGGCCAGACTTCGTTGGCCTTGGACGAGCAGATCGTCTCGGGTGTTTATGTTCGGCCGATCAGTGAGGCCCGGGAGAGTGAAAATGATAATCGAGGTCATGGTTTTCGCCGTCGTCGTCGGGGCCGTGGGTTTTTGGGGCGTACGTAGCATAGTGCGCAGCGTGCAGGGAGGATGCTGCGGGGGCTCGAAGGCAAATCAGCAGGCGAAGTGCGGGGTGTGTCCGTCTGGTGGTAAGAGCCAATGCCAGAAGGACGACCCTTCTGCAGAGCGGGGATTGACTGGGGGCGGGGCATAATCTATAGTAAGAACCTTGGCGGTCATGGGAGTATTTCCCCAGAAAAGGGAACGAGCAGTGGCGGTACGAGTAAAAATAGAAGGCATTACCAGTGTGGCAGACGCCAGGGCGGCCATCCGCTATGGGGCCGACGCTATCGGGCTGGTATTTGCCAAGAGTCCGCGGCAAGTGGATATCAAGAAGGCCCGGCGCATCGTGGCCAGCCTGGGGCCTTTCGTACAGAGCGTGGGGCTTTTCGTGGATGCGACTATCGAGGAGATTATTACCACCGGCAATGCGGTGGGCTTTGATATGCTCCAATTACATGGCAAGGAAACGCCGCGATGGATAAATGAATACCTGGATACGCCGTTCATAAAGGCCTTTCGTCCGCGGGATGCGCGATTCACGGGGCAGCTGCAACGCTTCCGAGCTGCTTTGGATCGAAGGCATCAATGGCGTGGTGTAGTGCTGGACGCCTACGACCCGAAATTGGCCGGCGGTACGGGCAAGAGCTTGCCGTGGGAATGGATCGCCCGAGCCAGGAGCAATGGCAAGTTGAAAGGTCTACCGGCCCTGGTGCTGGCCGGGGGATTGAATCCTGACAATGTAGCAGAGGCTGTACGGATAGCTCAGCCGGCGGCAGTGGACGTGGCCAGCGGAGTAGAAAGCAGGCCCGGTAAGAAGGATTATGCGAAGATGCGTGACTTTATCGCCGCAGCGAAAGCTGCTACGTGAACCCCATTGTGCAAATAAGGAAAGGAACCTCTGAATGAATTACGACGTGACAAATCTTAAGCTGGCTCCTATGGGTAAAAAGCGAATTCTGTGGGCTGACAATGACATGCCGGTGCTGCAACTGGTGCGAAAGCGTTTTGCCAGCGAAAAACCTCTGCAGGGAGTGCGGCTGAGCGGGTGTCTGCACATTACCGCCGAGACCGCTAACCTGGCCCGGACGCTCAAGGCCGGGGGTGCCAGGCTGGCGTTGTGCGCGTCGAACCCGCTGAGCACGCAGGACGACGTGGCGGCGGCGCTGGTCAAAGACTTTAAGATTGCGGTTTTCGCCCGGAAAGGCGAGAGCCGAACTGTTTTTTACAAACATCTGTCCAGTGCCCTGGACAATAAGCCGGCAATAACCATGGACGATGGGGCTGACCTGGTGCACCTGCTGCACAGCAAGCGCAAAGGCCAAGCCAAGGACATTATCGCTTCCATGGAAGAGACTACGACTGGTGTAATTCGTCTGCGGGCGATGGAAAAGAATAAGACTCTGCGTTTTCCGGTGGTGGCCGTGAATGATGCGGACTGCAAGCACTTTTTCGATAATCGCTACGGCACCGGCCAATCGACCATGGACGGGATCATCCGGGCGACGGATATTCTGTTGGCCGGCAAGAAAGTAGTTATAGCTGGCTACGGCTGGTGCGGGCGCGGAGCAGCCATGCGGGCCAGTGGCATGGGTGCCGTGGTGACGGTTACGGAGGTTGATCCCCTAAAGGCCCTGGAAGCGACCATGGACGGGTTCAACGTAGCCACCATGCGCGAGGCGGCCGTATTTGGTGATTTGTTCATTACCCTGACCGGCAACAAACACGTGCTCCGAGCCGAGCACTTCCGCAAGATGAAGGACGGGGCCATCGTCTGCAACTCGGGACACTTCGACGTGGAGATTGACATCCCAGCTCTCAAGGCCATGTCGAAGAAGGTAACCAAACAAGTACGGAATTTTGTGGATGAGTATACGCTGAGCAGAGGTCGGCGGATTTATCTGCTGGCCGAGGGTCGGCTGGTGAATTTGGCTGCTGCTGAGGGCCACCCAGCCAGCGTGATGGACATGAGCTTTGCAGTTCAGGCCCTGGCCAGCGAGGGGGCTTACAAGAAAAAAGGGAAGCTGGATGTTCGGGTGTACGATGTGCCGCGACAGATCGACGAGTGGGTGGCCAAGCTGAAACTGCAGTCGATGAATATTGACATCGACCGCTTGACGGCTGAGCAGAAGAAATACCTGGCCAGTAGCGGCGAAGGCACCTGACTTTTCGTTGAGTAAGGAA
>DAOVKO010000147.1 GCA_030631725.1 Actinomycetes bacterium
CAGGACGAGAGTGCGGATCGGTAAGGGGCAACTCATCCAGGGAATTCAAAAGGTTGGCAAAACTGGAGGGGGCCAAGTTGGCCAAGCGGGGGACGAAGACAGTTTCGATGGCCTTGGCAGCAGAGTCGAGGGTCTCGCCGGAAACATAGGTTCGAGCTATGGCCTCGCCGTAACCAGTGGTGCCGTCGGAAAGGACGGCGATGACAATGAGATTCTCAGAGACGTCCCGCTGAGCTGCGGCATGGCGAAAGCGAGAGCGAAAGGGTATACTAAGAGCAAGGACTTCCAAAGATACCAAGCGTGCAGGCATAAACTACTGGTACTGTAAAAACCTCCGGGCGTCAAGGGGCGGGCAAACGGGGCAACAGGGAGCGAATGCTTTGGGCAGAAAATGGTACGCAGAGGGGTTGCACTTTGGGTGTGAGCAGTGCGGGCAATGCTGCACGGGTGATCCGGGGTACGTGTGGGTGAGCCGATATGAGCTGGGGCTGATAGCGAAGTTTCTGAAGCTAAGCGAGATTGACTTGCGGGCCGGCCACATCCGGCGAGTGGGACTGCGGCTGAGCCTGAAGGAACGGCCTAACGGGCACTGCACATTTCTGGAAGATGAAAAAGCCGGGCGAGTTTGTAAGATATATCCAGTGCGTCCGCTGCAGTGTCGGACTTGGCCGTTCTGGAATTTGAACCTGTCCAGCCAAAATAGCTGGAACCAGGCAGGAGTGAAGTGCCGTGGAATAAACAAAGGCCAATTCCACAGCTTTGAAAAGATCGAAGCAGAACGTACGCGTAAGAAATGGTGGTAAGGTAGGAAATGGACACGCTGCTGAAAGATATAACAAAAGCGGCATCGGATAGCAAGTTGTGTGGTATGCTGGCCAAACTATACAGGGAAGTCGAAGAGCAGCTGGGGCAATTAGAGCTTGTTTGCAGGCGGTGCGGGAAGTGCTGCCGTTTTGGAGAATTCGGCCAGGAACTGCTGGCCAGCACGGCAGAAGTGGGGTATCTTTGGGCGTGGCTGAGAAAGCAGCCATCGAAGCTGAACAGACTTTTGGCAGGAAAGACCGAGTGGAGCCATAAGGTCTGCCCGTTTTTGGAGGATGAGAGCTGTACGGCTAGAGAGGCGCGGGCGTTGGGCTGTAGGGCTTTCTTTTGCCAAGCTGAGGGGTCAAAGAAAGAGCAGATGGAAAATATCTACGAGGGCTTTCACAAGCGGATTGGCGAGCTGCACAAGCAAAGAGATGTGAGCTATCACTATCTTGGGTGGGCAGAGGCGATGTCGGCGGTAAGGTCTTTTGTGGGCGGCAGTTAGAAAGATACAGTTTACGGGGGTATTTGGCCGATAGGTTCTTTGGAGCATTGTGATCATGTGGCTGTGTCTGGCAAATATTTTACAACGAAAACTGCGGGCAGCCCTCAGCGTCCTGGCGGTGGGTATAGGTATCGCCATGCTGATCGTACTGGTGAGCCTTTCGCGGGGCAGCATCGCCGAGGTGGTCCAGCGGTGGTCGAGCATAGAGGCTCAACTGTGGATTTTCCCCCGGAGCGTGGATGTGATAACGGCCAAGGGAGATTACATCGACGATCGGGTCATGGAGCAGATACGAGCGGTAAAGGTCAATGATGAGCCGATAGTATCGCAAGTGTTTGGGGTATTCAAAGCCAGTCTGCAAATGGCTGGTCAAGAACAGAGCGTCTGGGGTATCGACCCTGACGAGTTGTCGGCGGTGACGGGTAAGCACAAGATTGTAACGGGGCGAGCGTTCGATGCGGACAGATATTTCAAGAAACTGGTGGCCGAAAAACGCCGCGGACGGCGCGACTACAATCCGGACAGTATAAGCGAGGGCGAGCTGGCCCGGGGACTGGAATTGATTATCGATCAACGGCTGGCGGAGGCGGCTGGTGCTAAAACCGGCGATACGGTAGCGATGCTGGGTAAAGAATTTCGTATCGTGGGGATTATTCAGACGGGGGTGCCGGCCCGGGTGCTGGCGCCGCTGGAGGTAATTCGCTGCATCAAGGGAGTGACTCGGGCGAGATCAACTTTCTACTTTGTCAAAATCAGAAAAGGTGTCGAGTCGGTGGCTGCACAAGAGGCAATCGCCCAAGCGCTGCCATCGCTGCGGGTCGAGCGAACGGGGGCCTTTGCGTCTATACTGGGTGAGAGTGTAGCGATCGCAATCATAATCCCCGACGTGATCTGCGGGATATCGGTAGTGGTTTCGTTCTTGTTCATTTTGCTGACGGTGTACACGATGGTGCTGGAACGGACCAAGGAGATTGCCATCTTGCGGTCGCTGGGAGCCTCGAGCGGTTTTATTTGCCGACAGGTGGTTTTTGAATCGCTACTGATATCGATCGGCGGTATCGCGGCGGGTACGGGATTGGCATACGCGGGCAAAGCGGTAATCGAAAGCATTTGGCCGCTGCTGACCGTGAATATCAGGGTCCAGTGGCTGGGATTGGCGATGGTGGTGGGCCTGGCGGGGGGATTGCTGAGCTCGCAGATACCGGCCTGGCTGGCGGTGCGGACGGATCCGCTGACGGCCTTGAACGTGGAATAGAGTATACGTAACTTCTGTTATAGTAATGTGTTAGCGATGCCTAAAATCGTTTTTCAAACCAGTGGGCTGCTCAAAAGTTTCCAGATGGGCTCTCTGGAAGTGCCGGTACTGCGAGGGTTAGATTTAGAAATCAGGGAAGGCGAGTTCGTGGCCATCATGGGTCCCAGCGGTTGCGGCAAGAGTACGTTGCTGCATGTGCTGGGATTGATGAGCTCGGCCAGCGGAGGAGAATTCAAGGCCTGGGGGCAGGACGTGGGGCGGCTCAGCCAGGCTAAGCGCACACAATTGCGGCGGGAGAGGATAGCGTTTGTCTTTCAACGATTCAATCTGCTCGGCGTGCTGTCGGCCTGGAACAATGTGGCTATGGCTTTGAAGATTCGCGGTGAACATCCAGACCACCAAGTGAGCGAGGCCCTGGAAGAAGTGGGGCTGGCAGAAAAAGTGCGGTTCAAGCCGGGACAACTGAGCGTGGGGCAGCAGCAGCGGGTGGCTATCGCCCGGGCGTTGGTTTGCAAACCTGCGGTTCTGCTGGCCGATGAGCCGACGGGGAGCCTGGACTCGGAGAACTCGCGGACGGTGCTGCGACTAATGCGGCGGCTGCACGACAGCCGGGCTGAACAAACCACGATACTAATTACCCATAATCCGCTGATAGTCGATTGCGCCGATCGGGTGCTGGAGATGATTGATGGAAGAATAAAAGAGTGAAGAAAGGCACAGAGGCACACAGCAGAAAAAGAAACGAATAAGATAATTAGCCACAGATGAACACAGATTACACAGATGAAGAAATAGAAATTGGCCAGGGGCGTAAAGAGATTGCGGATGCTACTCTGCGAAGCACGAGTTGCGAATTTAATGCTGCGGTTCCATCGCAAAGACTATTGAACCGGTTTTGGAAAGTGCTGACCGGCAAGCCTGAAGCAGATGATGAACGGATTAATCTGCGGGGTTGGTTTGGATTTTTTCTGAGTTATATGATCCTGCTGGCAGCGGCAGTGCTGGTGGGTTTGCACTTAGTGGGGCGGGGCAGCGTGGAGTGGGGGATAGCCCTATGGGTGGTGGGGGCAATGATGTTTTACCTGTCGTTGTGCTGCAGTTTCTGTCCGCTGCCGACGACGTGGCTGATTTTGGCGGTGGGTTCGGGCAAGGCGTTAGGAGAGCTAATCGGGCCGGAATGGGCCAGCGTGCTCGACGCTGTGCTGGGGGGATTCGCCAAAGTGGCGGTGGTGGCTTTGCTGGGGGGATTGGCCACGACCATGGCCAACCTCAATGAATACCACATATCCACTTTTCTGCTGCGGTACAAGAATATCGGGAAGGTGCGGCAGAGCCGACTGCACGAATGGGCAGGAAAATGGTTTAACAAGGGGCCTTTCGTCCTGCTGGCGACGTTCTGTTTTATTCCCATCCCGGTGGACGTGGTTCGCTGGCTGGCGATCAGCCATCGGTATCCTCGGGGGAGGTTTTTTGCAGCGAACATGCTGGGCCGAGGCAGTAGATATGCGTTGATGGCCCTGTTCAGCAACGCTCTGGGATTGGGGCTGTGGAGCATTCTGCTGATCCAGGCGGTGCTGGTGCTGATTGCGGCCAAACGTGTACTGCCCAAATTGTGGGCCAAAAGGAAGTCGAACAAGTGAGAGTAGAGATCCGTAGTTAAGAGTAATGGGCTTGCCCCTTAGCTAACAGGAGCATACATTATGACAATAAAGGACCTTATTATCATATTGGTAATTTCTGTCATTGTGGTTGCGGTCGTTGTGGCCTTCCTCATTCCCGCTGTTCAAAGGGCAAGATTAGAGGCAAATCGGTCTGTTTCGGAGACAAGGATCAAAGGCATCGACACCACTTGTTATCTCTACGCTCAGGCGCACAATGGGCAGTGGCCGGATAGTCTTGAGGTACTGGTGGAACAAGATTACCTGCCAGCAGAATCACTGGTGAATCCGAACCGGCCGGAGCTGAAGGTGGGCTATGTTTACATTAAGCCGGCAAGGCCACCGGACGAGCTGCCTAATGGGATAATGCTGTTTTACGAGGCCTATGAGAAGTGGGGCGAGGGTGTTCAAACTGGCGTGGAGTTCATAACAGACGAAGCAGAGTTCAAGAAGCTACTGGCAGAAGCGGAGAAATATGCAGCCAGTGAAGGTGATGGAGATTGATTCGGTGTTGTCTGCGCTTGGGCGGGGCACAAGGAGGAATTGGTAGTGAATAGTAAGATTGTCAAATTGGTAATGTGTGCGTTATTGGCTGTTGTGGGCCTTGGCGTGCCGGCGGGCGGGGCTCAGACGAAGCCTAAAGTGTCAGGGCCGATTGAATGTGAAAGAACCGTGAAGAAAGATTCAAATTCAAGCGGGGCAGAGACGGCGGAGAAGACGTGCGAAAAGAACATCCGAGAAGGGGTGGATCCAAAGATATTAGAAGTGCTGGATAAACTCGAAAAGCTGGGTCAGACGGTCAAGGACCTGCAGGCAGAGCTGAGCCTGGAAAAGCTGGAAACGCTGGTGGACGACCGGAGCACGAAGGAGGGGAAACTATACTACCAGCAAGAGAAAAAGAAGATACGCTTTCGGATAAGCTTTGAAAAGACGCGATACGACGGACGGACGCGTGCGGATCGAGAGGACTTTGTCTTTGCCGACGGCTGGCTGATACATCGGCAGGAACGGGGCAAACGCGAAGACCGTTACGAGTACACGCGTGCGGGACAGCGGAGCAAAGACCTGATGCGGATCGGCAAGAGTCCTTTGCCTATACTGATAGGACAAAAGACCGAGGAGGTGCTGAAAAAGTTTGAGGTGTCGCTGATCGAGGCGAACGAAAAGACGGACCCGGCCAAGATAAAAACA
>DAOVKO010000029.1 GCA_030631725.1 Actinomycetes bacterium
AATTGCCTTGATGGGATTGAAAGTTCGATTTGTTCAACTTGCGCAGCTTGTCACGCAGTTCAGCAGCCTTCGCGTAGTGCTCGCGTTCCAGGGCTTTGCTCAGGTCCGCGTGCAGGGCGTCAGCCGGATCGAGTGGCAGCCTGTTGTTGATCTCCTCCTGCACAGACCTCAGAATCGCCAGCTCCGAGCAATGCTCGGCCAATTCCGGCCTAGCCATATGTTTGAAAAACTCCTCGATGCTCTTGATGCCCTCCTGACAAATCTCCAGGGCCTCACTGAGCTTCTCATCATCCACAGCCAGCTGAACCCGGGCTCGAGTGTTCATCATCACCACGTAAGGCCGATACTGTTCCAGGGCCAACCGGTCTGCTTTCTGGGCTGCGAACTTCCGGCACAAATCAAAGGCCTCCAGATTACGATTGGTGTCTCGGGCAACCTGCGCGTATTGGCCCAGAATGAACAGGCTCAGGTAACGGTAATAGTACATCACCGCCTCTTCACGCAGGCCCTTGCACTCTTTTGGCGACAGCTCGAATCCTACCTCCACCCCGTTAGCTTGCTTATACCGGGCCAAACGGCCCTGGTGATAGGCCAGCAGTGATTCACAGCCGTGTGGCTGCCGACCGTCTGGCCGGGCCTCCATCTCCATCTGTAGCAGCCCCAGGTCCAGACGCATCTGAATCTTAGCCCGCCCGTCTCGCCCCGTGATCCGCCGTACCGTCACCTCCCCCGGCTTGTGACGCCACTGCTCCAGAATGCCACTGATGTCATAATCCATACTGCCCGTCCAGTCGGAACTTGCACCTTATAAACGTCACAAATTCCCCTAACTCTATTTTATTCCCCTGCGAACCAAAAGTCATTTTTCACCGGACAAAATATCCCCCTTAGCTCGCCCCCAGCCCTGTAACTCACGCTGGATTCAGCTCTTTACTCGATTTTGGGAATTGGTTTATCTTCCGGCCCCTCGCCGGCGGACTCATCTTCTTGCCTCTTCTCGGCCTGGACAGAGGGCTCTTCTTCCCGCTCGATAATCGCCATGGCCGTGCGCTTGAAAACCACGTAGTCCGGCACATCTCCTTCAGCGATGTCAAATATCAACTCTATGGTTACCGCTTTTTCCTTTGTCTTCTCTACTCTCTGCGGTTTCTGCACTACGCCAAGACTCGCCGGCAGCAATCGCAATTCTCCACTCCCGCCCAGCAACTGTACCTGCCACCACAGCCGGTCCGTCTCGTGCCCGCGGATTTCCCGCCGGATTACCCCTTCCTCTTCCTCGTCTCTGCCCCAAAGGCGGTAATCGGCTTTGCCGTACTGCAGGTAACCGCGTTCGTCGGCCAAGCCGTTCAGCTCTCCGTACAGCTTTGACCAGGGCATGTTATCCAGGTGGATTCCCATCGGCCAATACGATCGGCCCGATTTACCCACCAGACGCACCTGCGGCCCTTTGAAGCGGACAACCCCGTCTTTATCCTTGGCTTCGACGCTCAATGTCAAGCTCAAGACCCCCCTGAGCCTATTATCTCCGTCCGCCTCCGGACTCTGCTCCTGGATGGGCTGCCACTCGGCTGAGAGGATTGCCTTGCCCGGAGCCGCCTGGCGAGACAGAAAATTCACGCCGTTGCGGTTGCCCCAGGCTTCCAGCAGCAGGTCCTGATGGACTCCTCCGAAACTCTGTTCCCCGCTCATGCTCCCGTTGCTCAAGGCCTTCACCAGCCTCAGCGTAAAGCTGTCCACGTAGGGGAACGGGGCGGCCTGGAGTTTCATCTGCTCGTCGTAGCGATTGTAGCTCGCCCAGCTCTGCTTCGCCGCTGATGACACGTCCAGCTTCATATGCTGTCGTCCTCGGCCCCTTCTTCGTCTGTCGGCTGGTTGCTTTTTAGCCAGTGCCGTGAGCCCATGGAAGTCCTGATATCCGCTGGCCAATAATCCCGGACCGAAGGGCATCAGCTGCCACCCAATCAAGACCACCCCTGCTATGATCATCCCCGCAACAAACCCCAGTATCCCTCCCCCCACACGCTCTATCTGCCAGGAAAAAGTCACGTCCCCCAGCACCACGTTGTCAGCTATGGCTCGAAGGCAAAGCAAGCTCACCGCGAACACCACCACCAGGGCCACGGCCTGGCCGTACGAGTTCCCCGTAGCGATGCCGGGCTCCATTTTGGCCTGAGAACCCACGACCATCAGCAAGACTATCGCAGCTATTCCTATGCCCAGACGCACATAGCGATTAGTCCTCATAATCGATTTGGCCAATCCCCCCAGCACTATCAAACCCCCGAACAGCGCCACAAAAATCAGATGCTTCTGATCCCATTTGCCCAGTGACCAGCCTAGAGGCTCGCAGTAATTCCACGCAATCGCCGCGCTGATTACCGTCAGAACCAGCATTATGAATGAGCTGAACAGGCCCTGGTAAGCCTGGTACAGGGCCACCGTCCCTATAACGATTAAGCTTCCCACAACTATTGGAAATACAATACTCATTTCTTTCTCTGCTTTGTGCCTCTGTGCCTTTGTCCCTTCCGCAGGACGCTACGCGTTGTGCCTTTTCTTATATCTTGCTAATTCGCACCACTTCGCTCATGCTGGTCAGTCCTTCGATCACTCTCCGCAGGGCCTGCTCCTGAAGATACAACAAACGCCCTTTGCGGTAAGCCGATTTTATCTGGCTGATTCCCGCATCTTGGCTTACTAATTTGCGCATCTCCTCACTCAAAACCAGCACCTCGAAAGCACCCACCCGACCGAAATACCCCGTGCCTTTACACGTTGAGCAGATGATCGGCTTGCCCTTGTTATCTACCAGCGGCTTTGTCGGGGGGCGGTAAAACTGCCTAATCTTCTCTGCCGGAAGGTTCAATCGTTTCAGCAACGCCGCGTCCGGCTGGTATGCCTCCCGGCAACTCGGGCAAAGCTTGCGCATCAACTTCTGACCCACCAGCCCCTTCAGCGACCTGCTAACTAAACCCGGATCTCCGGCCAGGGTCATCACCTCCGTCAACGCCGAAAACACGCTGCTGTTGGACATGCCCGCGTACAGTTTTCTTTCTCTGCCTGCCTTCAGCATCATCTTCAGCGTAGCTGCGTCTTTTACCGGTTCGGCCAGCACCACCCCAGGATCCCCCCGAAGTACGCTTCGCAGCGTCCCGGCTGTGTCCACTTTGCCCCCCGAAACGTTCGGTTTGTGTCGGGTAACGTTTTCCAACTCTACCAGCGGGCGGGTTTCTATCGCGTGGATATGCTGGACATACGCATCGTGCGAATGCAGGAAGGCATACAGGCTGGTCGTCACCCCGCAGTCCTGCCGCCCCGTAACCACCACCAGTCCTTTTGGCTCCTCCGCCAGGCTCTGTACTTGGGCCAGTTGGTCAGAAGGAAGACGCAGATCCTTGAGCGTCAGTTCCCTTGCTTCGCTCGAAATCTTTATGTCCATTCGTTCCCCGGCGCTCGAGCCCGCCGTGCGGATTCCAACGTTCACTAACCCAACCCCGGATTTGATGACCAGTTCGCCCCGCTGCGGAACTCGTTTTTCCGCCGGGTTCATCTTTCCGGCGTATTTGATAAAACCTATCAGTGCTGAACTGTCCTGCTGCGTCAGACGCTGACGCTCCGTGGTTACCCCGTCGATCTGATACAGAAGCCTTACCGCCTGACCCGCTGCTACCAGAGCCACATCTGTCGCTCGCTGGGCCAGAGCGTCGGCCAATAAAAAATGGGCCAACTGGAAACCCGTCTGCAGAAGCTCATCGTCCTCCGGAGCCATAACCAGAGCCCCGTTGAGCTGCTGGATAGCGATGTTCAGATCGGGCATCAGGTTCATTGTCTCTTTGCTCTTGCCCCTCTGTCCGCTCAGTACCTTCTTTATATGTTCAGTTGTGAGTACCCGATCCTCCTCGCCTACCACCGAGTTTCGCCAAAAGACATAGCTGCCCACTCCCGCTGCCCCAGTCGCCGCGAACAATAACAATGCCACCGTAAAACTGGGAACGAACAGCAGGATTGTCACTGCCAGCAGGCCCGCAGTGAATACCAGGATGTTCCACAAAGTCCTCGGCCCATGTACGCGCCCAAGGTCCGCGTCCACCCAGCTCATACACCGGGCCAGTACTCCAAAAGCCACCAGGGCCAATACGATCTTGGGGATTGAAAAGTACCCTCCAGGCCCGGGAACATCCGCCAAAAACCGAATACCCGCCCCCAAAAACTCTGTGTTATCTACAAAACTTAGCATCACTAACCGTTCCAAACAGGTTGGGTACTGCCGCTTCGGGCCCCGATTCTCCCCGATTACATCGAGGATATCCCTTTGATTCGCATCTTCAGTTCGTCCGGGTTCTGCGAGTAATCGTACGCCACCCGCGGGTCCACCCATTCCTTCTCGATCAACTCCAGCAAGCTGCTGTTAAAGTCCTGCATCCCTTCCGGCGCGCTGGTCCTGATAATATCTGCAATGTCGGCATCCCGCTCGTCCTCCAGCATCTTTCGCACCGTCGCCGTATTCAACATGATCTCCGTTGCCGGAACCCGATCTATGCCCTCCCCTATGCTGGCCATCAGTTTCAGGCTGATGATCGCCCGCAGATTGAAACACAGCGACTGCCGGGCTAGCCCCCGTTCCTCCTGCGGAAACAGCTCCAGAATCCGGGTGATCGTCTGGTAGGTGCTCGAGGAGTGCACCGTCGCGAATACCAAGTGCCCCGTTTCCGCTGCCCGCAACGCCGCCGCAAAGCTCAGCTTGTCCCGCATCTCCCCGATTAGCACCACGTCTGGGTCTTCACGCATCAGATAACGCAGAGCGTCATCGAATGTCGAGACATCAATACCCACTTCCCGCTGGTTGATGAAGGCCTTTTTATCCTCGAAGAGAAACTCGATCGGATCCTCAATGGTTACGATATGGCAGGACCGGTTGCGGTTAATATGCTCCAGCATCGCCGCCAGAGTCGTACTCTTGCCCGCCCCGGTAATACCGCTGACCAGCACCAGTCCCTGGCGATACTCGGCGATTTTTTGCACCATCTCCGGCAGGTGCAGGTCCTTGAATTCCGGAATGATCCGCGGCACCCGCCTGGCCGCCAACGATAATCGACCTCGCTGGCGAAAAATGTTGATCCGAAAACGGTCGCTGCCTTCCAGCTCATAGGCCAGGTCGACAGCCCCGTGCACGTGCAGAAACTGCTTCTGTGGCTCGCTGAGCATCGGCATCACCAGGTCTTCTATCTGTTTGCTGCTCAGTTTTTCGCTCTTGGTCGGACGCATCCGCCCGGTTACCCGCACCCGCGCTGGAGAACCGGCCTTGAGGTGCAGGTCCGAAGCGTCCAAGTCCACCACCGCTTTGAGGTATTTGATGAAATCCTTGTGCGCTTGGCGGCCTTTGTAGTCATCTACCAGAGATGCCCTGTCGTGTGGACTATTCTGCGCCATGTACGTTTCTACTCCTGTCTATTGTCCTGATTAGCCGCCCTGGTTGGCACCGGGCATCTGTGGCTCTGACCGTACCGGTATGCCCTTGGCTCGCAGAAACTCCTTCACCTGGGCGATGCTATAGGTCCCAAAGTGAAATATGCTCGCCGCCAGCGCCGCATCCGCCTTGCCCTCGGTCAGCACCTCTGCCATGTGCTCCAGATTGCCCGCTCCACCGCTGGCCACTATCGGAATATCCACCTCTTCGGATACCCTCCGCGTCATCTCCAGGTCGTAGCCCGCCCGGGTGCCGTCGGCATTCATGACATTCAGCACGATCTCTCCCGCCCCGTTGTCTTGGCCGAGCTTGGCCCAGTTCACAACATCCAAATCCGTGGCTTTTCGACCACCGTTAATATAAACCTTCCAGGATTCCTTCCCGTTCAGCCGCACCCGGTTGGCATCGATTGCCAGCACGATACACTGACTGCCGAACCTGATCGCCGCTCGTCGGATCAGTTGCGGATCCTTTACCGCTGCGGTATTGATAGAGACCTTGTCTGCCCCGTTGCTCAGCATCACTCGGCAGTCCTCGACGCTGCGGATACCCCCGCCCACCGTCAGCGGCATGAAAACCCGCTCCGCCGCCTCTCGCAACACATCGACCATCAAGTCTCGCCCCTCGTGCGAAGCCGTTATATCATAGAAAACCAGCTCGTCAGCTCCCTGGGCGTCATAGCGCACCGCGCACTCGCCCACGTCACCGGCATCACGGTGGTCGAAGAATCTAACCCCCTTGACCACCCGTCCCTTGTCCACGTCCAAACATGGTATAATCCGTTTAGCCAGCATCACTTATATCCAATAAAAGCCCCGGCTTCCACGCCGGGATCATCCCGACTGAACTCGGATATTCTACTGCCGCTGGCGCTTTTTGCAATCTAAATCCTGGCCCTTTATCCTTTTGCCCTGGCAGAGTTGTCCCCTCAGCGCAGGCGCACATAGCCCGCCCACAGGCCTATTGCTGCAGTTTCAACTCATTGTATTGTACTTTTGGAGATTTAGCTCGGCCCGCTCGGTAGGAATATCCTGAAAGTCGCCCCTTGCCCCTCTACGCTTTCGGCCTCGATGAACCCCCCGTGGTCGGTTACGATATCTCGGCAGACAGCCAGGCCCAGGCCCGTACCGTTCTGACCGCTGCTGTCATCAAACTGCTTTGTGCTGAAGAACGGCTCGAATATTCGCCGGATATCATCCGCTGCAATTCCCGCGCCCGAATCGGCAACGCTTATGTTCACGCAGCCAGTCCCCCTGTCCTGCTCAGCACAAATCCGCAGCATCCCCCCGTTATCCCCCATAGCTTGGCAGCTGTTGATTATCATGTTCAGCAGAACCTGCACCAGTTCCACTCGCCTTCCACAGACCGCCAGATCATCGGGGCAACTGCAGCGAAGCGATATCCCCCGTCTGGCCAATTGTCTGGCCAGGCTGCTGCTGGCTTCTTTGATTATGTCGTTGACCAGCACTGTTTCTTTCGCACTGCTCTGCGATTGGGCCAGTCCCAGTATCCCTCGGCAAATCTCCACTGCCCGCTCGGCATTGTCCACAACCCGACGCAACGCCTTGGCCGACAGTTCGCCGTTCTCCCGGCTATTCAGTGCTTGCTGAGCCCTGCCCAATACGGCCATAAGCGTGTTATTCAGCTCGTGAGCAACCTGCGAACTCATCACCCCCACCATCGCCAGCCTTTGCATATGCAAAAGTTGTTCCCGCGATTGCTCCGTCGTCGCCCAGCTCGACAACACTTGGCAGCTCGATGGACTCATGGTCTTTGCCCCGCTTGAAATGGTTGCCGCCTGCTTTATGCTCTGGGCTCCTCTGGCTTGGCTCTTACCAATCAGCCTCCCATGCTCTATAATCCTATCGGACCACATGGCCCGAAATCTTGAAGCCTATTAGCCCAGGTTCCCCCCATGGACAGCCAAGACCTGCTTGAGCATTTAGCCGAATTAGCCGCCCAATTGGGTATCAGTATCCGCAGGACCGATCTGGGCGGCTCCGGTGGAAGCCTCATCAATCTCCGAGGCCGACAGATCCTTTTCATCGACATCTTAGCCGATCCCCAAGATCAGCTCGAACGCCTCATCCCCGACTTCGCCCGCCTACCCAACCTCGACCAAATCTACATCATCCCCGAACTCCGCCAACTGCTAGATGAGTACAAATAGCTGATCCCTCCGGCCGCGAGTAGCCGGCATTAAGAACAAATCGGCCGGAGTCGCCTCAAGCAACCCCGGCCGATCTATAACCACATCTTTATTTTTACTTCTGTCTTTGTCTTCTTCGTGCCCTTCGTGGTAGCTGTTCTTGTTGTTAGAAGCTCTTAGTACATCCCGCCGCCCATGTCCGGGCCACCCGCAGGAGCCGCCTTCTTCTCCGGAATCTCAGCTACCATGGCGTCAGTGGTCAGCAGCAGCCCGGCAATACTGGCCGCATTCTGCAAAGCAATACGCTCCACCTTCGTCGGCACGATCACCCCAGCCTCCACTATATCGCAGTACTTGCGCTTCAAAGCGTCGAAGCCGAAGTTGCCCTTGCCTTCCTTGACCTTTTGGCAGACCACCGAGCCGTCCAGACTGCAGTTGTTGACGATCTGCTTGATCGGGGCCTCCAGTGCCCGCCGCACGATATCCACACCAACCTTGGCGTCGCCGCTGGCCCTGACCTTATCCAACGCCGCGATAGTCCGCAGCATAGCCACACCACCGCCCGGCAGCACGCCCTCTTCCACCGCTGCCCGGCAGGCGTGCAGGGCGTCTTCCACACGAGCTTTTTTCTCTTTCATCTCCGATTCGGTCGCAGCCCCGACGTTAATCTGAGCCACTCCGCCGGAGAGCTTGGCCAGCCGCTCTTCCAGTTTTTCCCTGTCGTAGTCGCTGGTGGTGATGTCTATCTCGCGTTTGATCTGTTCGATTCGCCCCCGGATATCCTTCTCCGAGCCGGCCCCTTCGATAATCGTCGTGTTTTCTTTATCGACGGTAATCTTCTTGGCCGAGCCCAGCGAAGACAGCTCCAGGCTCTCCAACTGCAGCCCCAGGTCTTCAAAGATAGCCTGCCCGCCCGTCAGCACGCCTATATCTTCCATCATTGCCTTGCGACGATCACCAAAGCCCGGCGCCTTCACCGCCGCCACCTGCAGCGTGCCTCGCAGCTTGTTCACCACCAAGGTCGCCAGGGCCTCGCCCTCCACGTCCTCAGCAATAATCAGCAGCGGTCGCCCCGCCTTGGCCACCTTCTCCAGCAGCGGAACCATGTCCTTCACTGCCGATATCTTTTTCTCGTGGATTAGAACGTAGGGCTTCTCCAGAACAACCTCCATAGCCGCCACGTCATTAATGAAGTGCGGCGAAAGGTAGCCCTTGTCGAACTGCATACCTTCTACCAGCTCGACCTTGCTATCCAGGCCCTTACCTTCTTCCACGGTGATTACCCCATCTTTACCGACTTTGCTCATAGCCTGGGCGATCATCTTGCCGATTTCCAGGTCCTGGTTGGCCGCACAGGCCCCAACCTGCGTAACCTGCTGATCGGACTCGACCTTGGCGCTCATTTGCTCGAACTGCTTGACCACCGCATCCACGGCCATGTCCACGCCCCGCTTGAGCTCCATCGGATTCGCCCCGGCCGCTACGTTCTTGAGACCCTCTTCGAAGATGGCCTCCGCCAGCAGCGTTGCCGTCGTCGTACCGTCGCCCGCCACGTCGGACGTCTTGCTGGCCACTTCTCTGACCATCTGGGCTCCCATGTTCTCGTAGGCCTCTTCCAACTCGATCTCTTTGGCCACCGTTACCCCGTCTTTGGTTACCGTCGGTGAGCCGAAGCTCTTTTCCAGGATCACGTTTCGCCCAGCCGGACCCAGCGTAATCGTTACCGCTTTGGCCAGTTGGTTCACCCCTCGACGGATCGCCTCGCGGGCTTCTTGATCGAAAGCGATTTTCTTAGCTGCCATCTATTGGCACTCCTTAAGTTTGGGTTTGCAATTCTCGTCCGGACCAATACCCAGCTTCATCTGACAGGCTCTGACGGCCTAGGCAATGATGGCCAGGATATCGTCTTCGGACATAATCATCATTTCTTTTGTGTCCACGGTGATATCTGTGCCCGCGTAGCTGGAAAACAGGACCTCATCGCCCTTTTTCACCTGCATCTTGGCCCGCTTGCCGTCGTCCAGCAGTCGCCCCTGGCCCACGGCTATAATCTTGCCGCGTTTGGGCTTTTCTTTAGCCGTGTCCGGAAGGACAATCCCCCCAGCCGTTTTTTCCTCGGCCTCGACCCGCCGCACAAGCACCTTGTCGCCTAAAGGTCGAATCTTAATCATGAAGGCTCCTTTCGCATTCTCCAATCAATGATTCCTCGACTGGCAAATCCTCACTGCCGGGCACAGGCAAACTCCAGCTCGCCATTATATATACACTTTCCCTGCAGCGCTAGCCCCAAACCCTATCGCAAAGCCCGTGCCAGAGCTTGGCCCTCTACTGGACTTCCAAAGGTCCTTCAGCTGTAAGTGCTTGTAAATAATTATATTATAGCTATAATCCCTCTGATAATCTGCTCTGGACCCCAAGCCTCAAGCCTCAGGCCTCAGGGCTATTTCCTGTCAATCTGCCGTTCCGGGCCTGTCAATTTGGCACGAAAGCTCCGCTGCCCCTACCGCCGGGCCGCCCCGAGCCGCAGATTTATGTGAATATTTTCCCTTTGCCTCCGTCTTTAACTTATGGTAATCATATGCACAGGAGTGCGGCTATCTTGCCGATATTGTCGGGGGGCCCCCAGGCCTTTATCGCCCTGGTGTTGGCCCAGTTTTTTGTTCGTCCTATCAGTCCAGGAGTATGCCATGAAAGTCTCAATGACAATCTCGATCGTTCTTTCTTTGCTGCTGATTTGCACCCCTGCTGCTGCCCAGGAGGCTGCCACCGAGCTTCTCTTAGAGGACACGCCCGGGCGCGTCCCGGAGCTTCCCTTAGCGACGCCAGCCGTGCCTGACATTCTCTCAGCCATCCCCGCCGATGCCTACGGCTTCATTGCTACCAAGAACCTCCAGGCCAGTTATGATAACATCATGCTCTTCGCCAAGGCTCTGGGAGTGCCCACGCCGGATCTAAACGTCTTATTAGCCGTCGAGGAGAATCTCGGCCAAGTCGATCTGAACGGCCCAGCGGCCGTTGTTCTCCTGGACCCTCAAAAGTTTCCAGAACCCCCTATAGTCTTGCTCTTTAGTGCCTCTGATCCCCAGGCTGTCTTCAACGTTCACCAAGCCAACGCCGAGGGAACGGACGAGGAATTACCCCCCGGGGTGGTCAAAGGCGCCGACGGCTACGTGGCCGTCAAGCAGGGTTTTGTCGTCTTTGCCCCCGAAGCCGACAACGTCGCCGCTGTCTTGGCCGAGCAAGCCCCTCTCCAGATCATGCCCGCCGCCAAAGAGGCCTTCGACAAGGGCCAAATCGTCCTCGCCGGCGATATCCAGCAGGCCGCACCATTCATCATGCAGTCACTCAATATGATCCAGGCCCAGATGACCGCCCAAATGGCCCAAGGACCCCAAATGCCACAGATGACCATGGTCATGGAAATGGTCTCTGTCTACATGGACTGTGCCCAGTCTCTTATCCAGCAGTCCGACAAGCTGACCGTAGCCCTGGATATAAATGCCGAGCAGGCCGTCCTGACCAAAAGGGTCCTTTTCAAAGCCGACTCCCCGGCCGCCGCCTTTGTGAACGCCCAAATGGGCCAAAAGGTACCCTCCTACACTGCCTTGCCCGCAGGGCCCTTCCTCCTGGCCGCTGCTACCAGTATGGCCCCCGAGCAGCTCAGCAGCTTGGCAGAGACCTTCATGAACAAGTTTGCCAATCTGCCCAGTTTCAAGAAAACGCTTTCAGATGAGCAGACGACCGAAATGATCTCCGAGATGAAGGCCTTCTACGCTGGCAGTTCCACTACGGCTATTACCTTCAATATCGGCAGTCCCATGACCGGCATGTTCAATATGGTCGGCCGCTATGATGTCCCCGACTCCGCTGCCTTTAAGAAACAAATGGGCGAAATGTACCAGGCCCCCTATATGACTGCCTGGATGGAGAGTTTCGGGATCCCGCTCAAGTATATATACACTCCTGCAGCCGAGAACTACTCCGGCGTGGATATCGATACCATCAAGATGGAGATGACTCCCCCCGAAGCCGGTGCCGAGCCCGATCCGACGGCCCAGCAGATGCAGATGATGATGGCTCAACAAATGCAAATGATGTATGGGCCGGACATGAGCTTTCGCCTGGCTGCTCCCAACGATAAGCAGGTACTGTTTGTCATGGGCGGTTCCGGCCGAATGGAGCGGGCTATCAATGTCGCCCAGGGTAATGGCTCAGTCTTGGCCGATCAGCCCAACATCATCCAGGCTGCCGCCAAGCTCCCCGCTTCCAGGTTTGCCGAAGCCCATCTGGATCTTGGCCAAGTTGTCCCCATGATTGGAATGTTTGCCGCGATGGCTGGTGGCCCGCCACCGACTACGCCTGCCGCCCAAGCCCCTGTTGCCCCGCCGATTTCCTTCAGCGCCTCTGCCGAGGAAAACATTCTCCGGGCCGACATGGTTGTGCCCACTGAATCCGTCAAGGCTCTCATTGGAGCGTTCATGCCCATAATGATCCACCAGGCAGAGCCAAGTGAGGATTTCGAGGAGGGTGATTTCGAGGATAGTCAATAACTAACGCGTCTGCTGACGCTGCCTGATTATTCGGATAGGCTCTAAAGATCCCCGAGTTCTTGCGGGCTCGGGGATCAATTTTTCATCCACCTTAATTGAGGTATTCGAGAAGTTTCTTCAAAAAGCCCTTCTGCACCGCCTCGGGCACATTCTTCAAAGACGCATCTTTTAGCCCTTCCTTCAAGGCCTTTTCGATGATCGGATTGACTGTCTGCGGATTCCCCACCAGGTGGGCCGCCAGGGCCTCGGCCTCGTCCAGGCTGCTCTGGGCCATGGCCACCACGTATTGCTCTACGGTCATGGCCGCATCTTCCGGATCTATCGGTTTGGCCCTTCGCCTCGCTTGCCGGACGGGTCCTTCCTTGCTTGGCCGGGACGTGTGTTCGGTTCTTCTCTCACTCCATATCCGCTGCATCGTCTGCCGGCTCTGCTCCATTTCTTTCTGGATTCGATCTTCTTCCACCACGTCTATTTCCGTCAGCTCCAGAGCCTCGGATTCCGCACCACCGGCCAGCGGAATATACATACTGTGACCACAGTGTGGACACTCACCCATCTGGCCCCCCAGCTCATCGGGCACTTCAATATCTTTTTCACAATGCTCGCATTGGAAAACAATTGCCATAAGCCTCATCCTCCCCAAACCTATTCGCCGATGACCTTCATCATCAGCCGTTTGCGTCTTCGCCCGTCGAATTCCGCATAGAAAACTTGCTGCCAGGGCCCCAGGTCCAGCTGCCCGTTGGTAATCGGCACAATCACCTGATGCCCCACCAGGATATTCTTCAGGTGGCTGTCAGCGTTGGTTTCTCCCGTGTTATGGTGCTGGTAATCTGGCCCCATCGGAGCCAGCTCTTCCAACCAGTTGTCGATATCCTCCAGGATGCCCGGCTCATCGTCGTTGACGAACACCCCAGCCGTAATGTGCATCGCCGAGACCAGCACGAAACCTTCCTGCACTCCGCTTTTAGTCACCACCTTGGAAACGTCATCGGTGATATTGACATAAGCCCTGTGTTCGGGAGTATTGAACCAGAAATATTCGGTCAGCGATTTCATAATTATTTCCCCTATTGATTAATGATGATTTGCTTTTCCGCTCTTCTTTATCAGCTTTGTGCCTCTGTGCCTTTCTTTTACTTCGTGCCCTTCGTGGTGAGTTTTTTCTTCCTCTTCTTCTTTCTTCCTCAAGCCTCAGGCCTCAAGCCTGCTTTTGTGGTGGCTCCGCAGAACTAATTCTATCGGAACCTCGCTGAACGGCAATGCTCTGCCCAGGTGATTTACCAGGTACCGCTGATACGACGCCCCCAGCAACTCCGGATCATTCACAAAAAGCACCAACTGCGGCGGATTCACCCCCGCCTGCGTGGCGTAATATATCTTCGGCAGCTTCCCCCCCCGGCCACCTCCCGGTCCCCGCTGAGCCAGAACCGCCTGCAGCGCCTTGTTCAACTGAGCCGTGGATACCCGCGTACTAGCCTGCTTGAACAGTTCAATCGCCAGATCCACCGCCGAGCCCACGTTCCGCCCCTGCTTGGCCGTTACAAAGCACAGCGGTGCCACCGGCATTGCCGGCAAAACCTTCTCCAGGTATTCGTGGTAATCCCCCATCGACATCTTCCCCCTGGCCAGGTCCCACTTGTTGATCACCAGCACGCAGGGCTTGAGGTTGTCTATAATATACCGGGCCAGTTTCTTGTCCACGCTGCTGATCGGCTCCGTTGCGTCGATCATAAACAGCACCACGTCAGCCCGCCGGATCGAGCGCGTAGCCCG
>DAOVKO010000201.1 GCA_030631725.1 Actinomycetes bacterium
GTTACCTGCATACGGAGCTGGGGGCCGACAAGGATTTTCCCGTTTGTAAATCTTGCGAATAATCGAGAGCCAGATGGTGAGCGAGGCTGCCAGCATTGGGGGATATGTCAGCGGCGAAACGATAGCGGCGTTATCGAGCCGATGGGGCAAGTCGGCGCGTTCAGTAGTGCGGGTGAGCGGGGCGGGGGCACTGGAGATTGTGGAGAAGGTATTCGAGCCAGTCGGGCAGGCGATCCAGCAGGTCCAGAGCCATACGGCGGTGGGGGGGTGGTTGAAGCTGGGCGAGGGTGTGAACTGCCCCTGCAGGCTTTACGTGTTTGTAGGTCCACGCAGCTATACGGGCGAAGACCTGGTTGAATACCATCTGCCGGGTGGGCCGGCGGTGGTGCAAATGGCGATGGCTGCCCTGGGCGCAGCTGAGGCGCGGCCGGCTCAAGCGGGGGAATTTACGCTTCGGGCATTTCTGGCAGGGAAGTTGGATCTGGCCCAGGCAGAAGCGGTGGCGGCAATTATCTCCAGCCAAACCGATGCTCAACTACGGGCGGCTAACAGTCTGGCTGAAGGCGTGCTATCAAGGGCGGTGGAGAAAATTCAAAAGACATTGGCAGAATTGATAGGCGAGCTGGAGGCGAATATCGACTTTGTAGATGAGGATATCGAGTTTGTGGGGTCGGAACAGGCGCGGGGGGCAATCGAGACGGTAAAGGCGGCGTTGGATGGGCTGCTGGGCGATGCGGTTCGCTGGGGCGAGCTGGAGGCGGAGCCGCGAGTGGTGTTAGCCGGCTGGGCGAATGTGGGCAAGAGCACACTGCTGAATGCCTTGTCGGGCAGGAGCCGAGCGATCGTCTCGGGCCTGGCGGGCACGACGCGGGATGTGCTAATGGCTCCGATGAGAGTGGAAGATACAACCGTGTTGCTGATGGACGCGGCGGGGCTGTGTGATACGAGCCTGGATGAGGTAGGGCTGGCGGCGCGAGAGGCCGCCATGGCAGCGGTGCACAGAGCAGACCTGGTGCTGTACGTAGTGGATGCGGCGGCAGGGATAAGTAAAGGGCAATGGCAGACGCTGGAAATGCTGGGGGCGGCAGTAACAGTGATCGTAGTCAATAAGATTGATCTGGTCAGCAAGAATGATCTGAAAAAGATACTCCAAGAAGTCCGTCAAAGACGCAAGGAAACGGTGGTGGCCTCATCAGCTAAGACGGGTGAGGGGTTGGATGAGCTGCGAAAGCAAATCAGAGAGCATTTGGGCAGGGCGGAACTGAGCGTATCCGGCGCACAAGTGGTCTTGACGGGCAGGGGTGAGGAAGGTCTAAAGCAAGCCGGCGAGGCCCTGGCCAGAGCAAAGGAGTTGCTGGGAAAGAAGGAGGCAATAGAAAGCCCGGAGCTGGTGGTGATGGAACTATACGAGGCCAACGCAGCTTTGGGAGCGATTACGGGTCAAATTAGCAGCGAAGAAGTGCTGGAGAACATCTTTAGCCGGTTTTGTATCGGCAAATAACTGCAAAATAGGCAAGAGTCACACTGGAATATTGCATAATCGCAAGCTCGGAGTTATAATATTTGAGCCATCAAGGTATGGGCAGGCCGAGGAGAATTTTCGATGGTAGAAGAGCGATTGCTGAAGATTTTGCGGTGTCCGCTGGGTAAGGCTAAGCTGCGGGAAGAGGGGGATTGGCTGGTCTGTGAGAAATGCGGGGTGCGGTATCCGATACGCGATGGTATTCCGGTGATGCTGATCCATGAGGCGACGTTGCCAGCGGGTGTAAAGGACGTGAAGGAGCTGCCCTGCCAGAAAGAAGAAGAAAAGGCTTGAGGCGGGAAGAAGAAAGGCACAAAGGGAAGAAATAAAGAGAAAACCCCCGGTAACGCGTAGCGTCCTTCGGAAACGTGGGGTTAAATAAACGGCGCGGGGCCTCCCTCATAAAGAAAATGGTTAAGAATCGTTCTTGCGTGGCCCCTGGATGAAAAGGCTAATACCCTGGCCGGAGACATAGAGTTTTTACGCCGGAGGTCATCTGCAGAATGCCGCTTTCTGACCTTTCCAGAACGGATTTGTTCGGCGATTACCGACACGCCTAAACGCGCCCAACTTAGAATTCAGCAGAAACATGCAGCAAAAAAGCCAGCCGTAACTGACTGGCTTCTCAGGCGTTATCAAAACGCGCCTCACAGGACTCGAACCTGTAACCTTCGGTTCCGTAGACCGACGCTCTGTCCAATTGAGCTAGAGGCGCGTGCTAACGCCCACCGGCCTTGCCCATAGGCGTTAGACGTTTTCAGGTTCAAGGGGCAAAGCCACAGCAATACTAATATATTAGCTGGGGGGCTTTTGGTCAAGGTTTTGACGAGGCCGCAGGTCAAGGCCTACGCTCGGTAGTTGGGTTGCGAAGGCCTGCGGTTCTGCATTCGGCAAAGAAATACAGAATTCTGATTCGGGCTGTCATAGGGCTGTCACAGGTGCAGATCGTCCCCTTAGGACTAGGTGGTAGACTAGGTAGTTGCTAGTAGAGTCTTATTGGTCCGGATATATTTGCCTGCTGCAGAGCCGGGGGGTTAAGAGTGCATAGAATAAGAACCGGCAAGCCACAGATGTCCGGACTGTCACAGCCCCTCACAGGCAAAGGCAGTAATGGCCGCTCCGTATGCTGTTCTAAAGAGGTTTGCACGGATGCAGGGCCAATCAATCGAGAAGTATTTGGCCTTGTACCGGCGGAACGACCCTTTCTACATGGGAACAGCTTCGCACTATCTTCAGGCGCGTTGGGTCAGATGGATTTATCATTTGGTGGGCAGTCCGGTGCCGGTGCACGTTCGGCGACTGCACTACCTGGCAGTGTCGCGTCCGGATATCTGTCGTCCGGACGGGTCTGCTTATACGAATTCGCCGCGTGACTGGGATCTGATGCACCACGGCTGTAAATATGCGCGTTATCTGGGTCTGATACCTTACGAGGCCTTCGAGGATCGGCGGAATGCTCAGCCGATTGTTTTTTCGCAGGGTTGGGGGGATAAAACGGCCCCGGCGGCACGATGGCTCAAACTTATGTTGTCGGAGTTAGCCGATCACTTGGCGGCGGGTTTAGTTGGATGCCAACAGCGCTACTACGTGGAAGTTTGGATGGAGAAATCTTCGGTGCTGGATGAAGTGCTGCCAGTGGCTAAGAAATATATGGTTAATGTGGTCGGCTCGTTGGGTGAGATGTCGCTTACCGGTGTGGTGGGTTTGGTAGAGCGGGTGGTCCGCTCTGCCCGGCCGACCAGGATTTTCTACATCAGCGATTTTGACCCCGCTGGCCGCGGTATGCCTTTATCGGTATCCCGCAAGCTGGAATTCCTTTTGCGTCGGGAGCGAGCACATCCCCAGGTCAAGCTGTGTACTTTGATGCTGACCGGGAGCCAATGTGGGCGGTATGGTTTGCCGCGGACACCGATCAGAAGAAGCAATCGGCGCAAAGCTCGGTTTGAATGCTACCATGGTGCCGGGGCTACCGAGCTGGATGCCCTGGCGGCACTGCATCCGGGGACAATAAGTCGTTTATTGTCTGAGGTTTTGGGCTGTTATTGCTCATTGGAGTTAGCTAGGCAGGTTCGGTCCGAAGCTCAGAGTATCGTTCGGGAGCTGGGCCCAGGGCTGTGTGAACGGCTCAAGGGTTGGATTCCGGTGTTGGGCACTTGTGGGGAGCTCAGCCGCTCGGGGCCGGGGCGGGCCCCAAGCTCTTGGCTGTATGATTCCGCTCGGGACTACGTTTCGCAATTGGCGGCCTATCGGCGGCACCTGGATTTTGACAGCAATGGCGGGCGGGAAGATGGGGGTGTACGGCCCCCGGCCCGAGGGTCGGGATACGCCGCGGAGCAGGTCGGCTTGGCCAAGTTGGCAGGGGTAGGCTGATTGAATTTATCAGGCAGTTACAAAAAGCTTGGCGGAGAGTTTCGATTCTGATATCTTACGGTCGAGCCCGGAA
>DAOVKO010000021.1 GCA_030631725.1 Actinomycetes bacterium
CAGGAACAGAGCAGCCATGACTACGGTGATAACCGTAAAGACGTCGCCGGTTTTGGCTCCGAAGGCACTGGAACCGCCGGGACCGCCAAAAGCTCCGACCAAACCTCCACCTCTGCCACGCTGGACGAGGATCACTAAAATCAGGACAACGGCAATGATCAGGAAGAATATCGACAGAATGGCATAAAGTGTTGGGGTCATAATTCTTCTCGCGTGGAGATTCAGTTGCTCGTTTAGACGTCGGTGCCGGATGTCTGCGAAGGGTTCTGCAGGCCGGCTTTTATAATCTCCAGAAAATCATCTGCCTTCAAGCTGGCCCCGCCGACCAGGGCCCCGTCCACATCGGGCTGGGCTAAGAGCTCGGCGGCATTGGAGGGTTTGACGGAGCCGCCGTATTGAATACGAATTCCGTTGGCGGCGGCTGAGTCGAACAGTTCGGCCAGGCGGGTGCGGACAAAGGCATGGGCCTGCTGGGCCTGGTCGGTGGTGGCGGTTTGGCCAGTGCCGATGGCCCAAACGGGCTCGTAAGCTATAGTTATCTTTTCGGCTGAACCGGCCGGCAGGTTTGCCAGTCCGCCGGTAAGCTGGGCATCCAGGACGGACTCGGTCTGAGCCCGTTTTCGCTGGTCGAGGGTCTCACCGATGCACAAGATGACTTTCAAGCCGGCTGCCAGGGAGGCCAGGAGCTTGCGGTTGATAAGAGCATCGTCCTCGTGGGGCTCGATGGTGTGGCGGGTTTCGGAGTGTCCGATGATTACATAGTCACAGCCGATGTCCAGGAGCATGGCCGGGGATATCTGGCCGGTAAAGGCCCCGTTCGATTCGCAGTAGACATTCTGAGCGCCGAGGCGAATTGCCGAGCCGTCCAGAGCCGTGTGAACTACAGAAAGATAAACGGAAGGCGGGCAGACGGCAACTTCCACGGGGCAATCAGAGCGAACACCGGTAGCGAGCTCACTTGCCAGGGCGGTGCACTGGGCAGCGGAGAGATTCATCTTCCAGTTTCCGGCGACAAACAGTCTACGATCCATCAAGCTTTTCCAAGGTAGCAGATTAGTCCTTACAGCACGTCCAGGGCCTGGGGATAGGAACCGAGCACCACCAACTGGGTTGCGTGCTGGCGGGCGGCGTCCAAGGCGGCTTTCATGGCCGACTCGTCGACGTGGCCCTGGGCATCGATGAAAAAGTTGTACTCCCAGTTCTGCTTCTTATTGGGGCGGGAGTCGATGTAAGTAAGGTTGATGCTGTTCTGTCGAAAGGCGTCAAGCATAGAGACCAGGGCCCCGGGTTTATGAGCGGTGGTTACTAACATGGAAGTTTTGTCATTGCCTGTAGGTTTGGCCGGGGTCTGGGAGATTACCAAGAAACGGGTTTCGTTGTTGGGATAATCCTCGATATTCTCGCAGAGGATGTTCAAGTCGTGGAGTTCGGCGGCCATGATTGAGGCAATGGCGGCACAGTTTTCTTCCTTGGCGGCGAGTTCTGCGGCCTTGGCGGAAGAGGCTACGGGGATTATATCGACGCGTTCAAAGGTTCCGCTGAGCCAATTGCGGCACTGAGCGAAGACCTCCGGCCGAGAATAAACCTTTTTGACGTTCTCCAGGGGACACTTGGCCAGGAGGTTGTGATGAATGGCCAAGCGAATCTCGGCACAGATCTGTACGGGCATTTCCAGGAAGGCATCGAGGGTGTCGATTACACCGCCGCCGATGGAATTTTCAATAGGCACTACGCCGACTTCAATGTGCCTTCGAGCTACGTGGTCAAAGACTGAACGGATGTCGGGCAAGGTCAGATACTCAGCCGAGGCCCCGAACTTACTGCTGGCGGCCACGTGAGAGAAGGAGCCTTCCGGCCCCAGACAGCCCACCCGAAGGCGGCGCTCGAGGGCGAAAGAGCCGCTCATCAGCTCCCGGTAGATGGCTACCAGACAACGGTTGGGCAGCGGTCCTTCGTTGAGCTGCTGGACGCGCTCAAGGATTTTGTGCTCGCGGTCGGGGGCATAAACCGGTGCATTCTGAGCGTTTTTGACTTGGCCGACCTGGACGACGACATTGGCCCGATCGTTGAGCAGCTTGACGATCTGCTTGTCAAGGCTGTCAATCTGTGCTCTAAGTTTTTCCAAATCCATAGGTTAGGAACCTTGATCCCCACAGAACTCCGCGCGCGTGGGCCGGCTGATTCTTCCAGAAGGGGGCACAATAGCCGCTATCGGTGGAAAAATCAACCGCAAAAACGAGCAGGGCCAAACTCAAGGAGACGGGCGAGGTCGGCCAATGGCCACAACCTCGCCCTTATCAAAGGAGCAAACCACTAAGCGGCGGTACTACTTCTGCGGCGAACGGAAATACAAGACCTTTTCTACAGACTTACTAACTGCTTTGACGAATATGCCCTCGGCCAGGGACAGGTCGCTAAGCACATCATTGAAATCTTCAATAGTGCGGACCCTCTGCTGCTGGAGCTTGGTGATAACGTCATTTGGCTTGAGGCCCAACTGGTCAGCCAATCCGCCGCGCCGGACCTTCTCGACGAGCAGGCCTTGGGTATCGGCGGGCAGGCCGATTTGCTTGGCCTTTTCGGCGGTTAACTCGCTGATCTGCAGGCCCATCTTCTCGATGGTGGCCGGGACGGCTTTGGGTCTGGTCAGGGCTAGGACTTTCTGGTCGGAGGGTTGTTCGCCGAGTTCCACGGGGAGTTCAATAACCTCTTTGTTGCGCAAGATGGCCAGAGTAACTTCGGTGCCTGGAGGATGGCTGGCGACGATTCGCTGCAAGGTGGCGGAATCGGTGATGGTTTGTCCATCGACCGCCAAGATAACATCGCCGGCCTCTAAACCGGCTTTGTGGGCTGGCAGTCCGAAAGGCAGCATGGTAACCATCACCCCAGGGCGGTGCTCGATACCGAGACTCTTAGTTAGGGCGTAATCAAGCTCGGCCAAGTCGGCCATATAAACGCCCAAAAAGCCTCGTTTGAGAGGCTGACCGGAGATAATGTGCTCCATAACCTTCTTGGCGTGATCGATGGGCACGGCGAAGACCACACCGGCATAGCTGCGTGCCAGGGCCCCTTGCGGCCTGATAGCACGGTTGATTCCGATGACTTCGCCGTGGACATTGACCAGCGGTCCGCCACTGTTGCCGGGGTTGACTGCGGCGTCGGTTTGGATGGCCACGGCGTCGGAAACGCGGCGATCGATCAGGCTGCCTATGCTTCTGCCTTTGGCAGAGATGATGCCTTGAGTAACAGTCTGTTCCAGGCCCCAGGGACTGCCAACGGCCAGGACGATATCTCCGGGCTGAGCCTGGGCGGAGCTTCCGAGCCTGGCCTGCTGAAGGTCGGGGGCGTCTATTTGGACGATGGTCAAATCGGCGCGAGCGTCGTGGCCAAGTTCCTTACCGGCATAGCGGTAGCCGTTGTGGAGCTTGACCTGTATCTCGTCGGCGCCTTCGATGACGTGATAGTTGGTCAGGATGTAGCCCTTCCGGGCATCGACGATGACACCTGAGCCCAATCCCCTGGTCGGTTGGCGTGGCCGTATCTTCTTGGGCACCACGCGGCGGTCAAAAAAGTCGAAGTCGGGTCCGAAGAACTCCCGCAGCCTGCGGCGAAATTCGTCGTACTCCTGCGGCGAACGGCGTTGGGCGGGCGGACCAGGAGCACCAAACTCAAAATCCTCAGTGGGCGGACGTGGGGGATACGTCTTGACCCGAATGCTGACCACTGAAGGTCTAACGGTCTTAGCCACGGCCCTGAAGGCTGCGGAGAGGGTGTTTATACTCTCCAGTTGCTCGGCAGTGACCTGTAAGGGCGGCTCTTGGGCGGCATAAGCCGGGCTGGGGCCGGGCAATGGGCCGCTCAGCGAGAGCCCAAGGGTCAAAAGAACTGCCAATATGAGCCGGTTTCTGGTGTTAGTCCGCATAGTACAGGTCTCCTTGTGTGCGGAAGTCGGTTACCCTTCGGAGCTTAGACGTTAGCTCCATTATCCTTTTTACGGTTTTTCGGGGCGGTGGTTCAAGGTTTTTCCGGGATTATTATCGGGAAAAAGTGCCCAGGAAGATGAAAAGTAATCTTTTTGCTTGCCTGGCTGGGCAGGCATCTATATGCTGGTGTTTTCAGTTGGGGCATGGGTATGCATCATTGTCTCTAATACGAGGAGGTGGGATCGTGGCCAGAGTTTTGCGTCCGAATCGCGTAGGTCTAGCAGTCATAGCTGCAGCAGCAGTGGTGCTGCTGGTGGTGGTAATCCTTTGGGTTCGCGGTTGCGGAGAAGAGCCACAAGCACAACCACCGGAGATTCCAGAGAGGACCGTCGAGGCGCCGCCGGAGAGACAGCCGACACCGGCGCCGGCTCCTGAGCCGAAGCCTGTCGAGTCGAAGCCCATAGTAATAGAGAAGACGAGCGTTTACCAACGCTGGTACGACGCGGGACGAGAGGCTTTCGACAGTGGTGATTATATAAATGCTCGCCATCAACTCAGCCAGGCCCTGAAGGGCTTAGAGAATCCCTCCAGACTCAACGCCAAGATACAATTGGCTACGATCGCCAATAAGTTGACCTTCACCCGGCAGATCTTTCCGGGCGATACGACGGCCGAGTCATACCACGTCAAGCAGGGCGAAACGCCGGCCGGCGTGGTGAAAGACTTCGCTATCACGGCTGAGCTGTTTATGAAAATAAACAACATCCCCGATGCGAAGTTGATGATAGCCGGTAAGAACTACAAAGTTATCAAGGGGCCCTTCAGTGTGGTCATTCATAAGAAGACCTTTGAGCTGGATGTGTTCCTGGGAGATTACTTTATCAAGAGGTACCCCATAGGTCTGGGCCGCGATAACAGCACACCGGTGGGTGAGTTCCTGGCCGGCAGCAGGCTTGAAAAACCACCATGGACTGGTGAAGACCCAAAGACCGGCCGGCGGATTCTCGTGCGCCACGGCGACCCGGGTTATCCGCTGGGCGACCACTGGATCAGTCTTAGAGAGCTTCCCGAACACGGTGGCAAGGATGATACCACCTATGGGATTCACGGCACCAATGAGCCGGAAACCATCGGAGGCCAGGCTTCGCGGGGATGCATCCGGATGCTCAACAAGGATATGGCCGAACTGTTCGACCTGCTGGTCAGCGGCAAATCGCGGATTACCCTCCTGGACGACTAAAACAGGGCGGCAAAGTTAGGCTCAGGCGCCAGTATTGGTCCTGCTAAAGGGATGCCATGGAGATGGCGTCCCTTTTCTGCTGGGCGGGCAGGATTGCCGCAGGGCAGTTGGGGGTCTATAATCAATTCGATGAGCAAGAAGCAGGACAGAGAAAAGATTCACGGATTCTTTGCGGACTGTTATCGATTACAGTAGACCGTTGCGGTTTATAAGAGCCAGTCAAGAATCGCGAGATTGGCGTTTGAGTTCTTCAGCAATATCGGCTAGAGAAGCCTGAATTTGCTTCAGTGTTGTGTTTCTCAAAGCCACATGGGCCATTATGCTGCAAATGATCGCGCATATGCCAAGGACATAGCAACCGACAATAGCCAAACCCACTACGGGCCGGGCGGAATCTCCCTCAGAAACGTTGGTGACAATAGCTGTCACAGCCAACAAAATGACGATCATCAGCCAAAGAATTCTGCTGACAAGTTTGATCCTATTGGCACGTCTCAATTCTTTGGCGAGCATCTCTCGCGTCCGCTGTGCGCTTTGAACAGAGATTTTTTGGGGATCTAGTCCATTCTGTTTTAAAAGCTCATTTGCCAAGTTCTTATCGTTAGTCATTGTGCGCCCTCCACATTTCTTTTTTAAGTGCCAGTTTGGCATAGTAAATCCGAGACCTGACGGTACCTACATGGCAAGTAAGTACGTGAGCAATATCCTCATATGTCATTTCCTCCAGGAATCTAAGCAAGAGCACCTCCCTATGTTTAAGAGACAACTTCTCTAGACAAGCATGCATTCGGACAGCATCGTCAGGTGAAAAATCCTCTTGCTCATCAGCCTGAACCGTGAACGGCATGTCGGGATCGTGATCAGATAACTGTGAAATCCTTTTGCTACGGCGGAGCGTATGGAAGGCCTTGTCTCGGGCGATGCGATAGAGCCAGACAGGAAAAGCCCGGGGACTTCGCAGTTCCGAAAGCTTCCTGAAAACGTCGAGCCAAACATTTTGTAGGACATCGTCAACAGAACTGTCATGTCCCATGATTCTACGTAAAAAATATCGCAATGGAGCTTCATATAGGCGAACTATTTCCTCGAATGCTGCATCATCTTGGGTTTGGCACCTGAGAATAAGCGTCTGTTCATATAGACGAGCTTTGAGGTTCTTCATGTGGGCTCATTAAAAGGGTTGCGCCACGCTCCGGAAAGTTCAAATTTTTCTGGTTTTTTGAGCAACATTTCGGGGATAGGCTGATTTTGTGCCACGAGATCGGATTGCTGAGGGCTAAAAGGGAGTCTATAATCTAGCCAGTGAGTAAGAAACAGGAAACAGATAAAATTCGCCAGCGGATTGCCAAGCTGCCCAAAGGGCCTGGCGTGTATCTGATGAAAGACGCTAAGGGGGTGGTGATCTACATCGGCAAGGCGAACGACCTGCGGGGGCGAGTGGCGAGCTACTTTCAGCCGGGGGCGGATTTGGCGGACTCGCGCGGGCCGGCTATCGCGAGCATGGTGGGGCAAGTGGCGGATATCGACTTTCTACAGACCGACTCGGAGGTGGAGGCTCTGCTGGTCGAAAACCGGCTGATCAAGGACACCCAGCCGCGCTACAACGTGCGGATGACCGATGACAAGACCTTTCCCTATATCGAAATTAGCACGGGTGAGGATTTTCCGCGGGTGAGCATTACCCGCAAGCCGGCCTCGAAGGCAGTGAGCCTGTATGGGCCTTTCACGGCGGGGGCTGAGCTGCGGGCAGCATTGACGCTTCTGCAGAAGGTGTTCAGGTTCCGCACATGCAATCTGGATATTCGCGAGGCAGATGAAAAACGGCGGTTTTTTCGGCCTTGCCTGCTGTACTCGATCAAGCAGTGCACGGCGCCATGCGCGGCTAAAGTGAGCAGGAAAGATTACCGGCTGCAAATCAAGAGGCTCAAGCAGTTCCTGGCTAGCAAGCGGGCCCTGGTCCTGCGGCAAATGAATAAGGATATGAAAGAGGCGGCAAAGCGGAGGGATTACGAGCGGGCTGGGCTGCTGCGGGATCAGCTTCGGGCCTTGGAGTCCCTAGCCAAGCGAGGAAGGATTTCGGATGAATTGCAGCCGGAGAGTTTTTACCAGGACCCAAGGGCTGGGCTGGAGGAGCTGGGCAAGCTTTTGAAATTGGCCTCGCCGCCCAGGGTGATAGAAGGCATCGACGTGGCCAATATCGGCGGGCAGGAGAACTGCGGCTCATTGGTGCGCTTCATCGACGGCAAGCCGTTCAAGGCGGGATACCGGCGGTTCAAGATCAAGACGGTTGAAGGGGCGGATGATTATGCCAGCATCGCCGAGGTGCTCAGGCGGCGGTACCGTTTGGCCGGCCAAGAGCACGAACTGTATCCGGATGTAATTCTGATCGACGGGGGGCTCGGCCAGCTGCACGCGGCCCTGGAGGTGCTAGACAGGATGGCTAAGAAAGCGCCGATGGTGATTGCCCTGGCTAAACGCCAAGAAGAAATCTATGTGCAGGACAAGTCTAAACCGATTAGACTGCGGAGGAATTCAGCGGCGTTGCAGCTCTGTCAGCGGATTCGCGATGAGGCCCACCGCTTCGCCCAACAATACTACCATATTCTGCGCCGCAAAAAGACCTTTAAGCAAACCAGAATCAAAAAATCAAAAGGTGAAAATCAAAATGCAAGATGACAGATCAAACTTCAAAAAGCAAGGCAAGTCAGATAATTGGTTGGAGCCTTGTCTTGAGCGACTGGGCCAGGCCCGTCTGGCGGTATTCGGGGATTTTTGCCTGGACGCTTATTGGCTGATCGATCCGGACGAAGCTGAGGTCTCTGTTGAAACTCAACTGCCCGTGCGACGTGTAAGGCAACATCGTTACAGTCTGGGCGGAGCAGCCAACATAGTTGCAAACCTGGTGGATTTAGGTGTGGGCAAAGTCCAGGCCATCGGCTTTAT
The DNA here is from genome assembly GCA_030631725.1 of Actinomycetes bacterium. Lineage (GTDB taxonomy): Bacteria > Planctomycetota > Phycisphaerae > JAACET01 > JAACET01 > JAACET01. Next base: position 8,107 of record DAOVKO010000021.1, read on the forward strand.
CGGGGATGACCTGTTCGGTGAGTTAATGCTTCGGATGCTTAGGCAGCTTGGCGTGGGCACTGACGGTATGCTGAGTTGTCAGAGCGACTGGCAGACTTTTGTTTTTGGCAAGCCTTGCATGGGACAGATTGAGCAGAACCGCATCGATTTCGGGGGGTTCAATGTTATTAGCCACTCGTCCATTGAGGCTCTAATAAAAGAACTGGATAGGGCTGCTGAAGCGGTTGAGATTGTCGTGCTTAATCAGCAGATTCCGGTTGGTGTTTCGACTGCCGAAATGATCGAACAAATCAATGCCGTCATTATCCGTCATCCGAACTGTAAATTCATCGTCGATTCACGGCACCGAGCGGAATTGTATCATGGGGCCATGCTGAAGACAAATGCCCACGAGGCCTGCCGGCTTCTGGGACAACTGCGAGAGCTGGACGAGCGCATCACTGCCCGGCAGGCACGCCAATGCGCCCGAAGACTGTTTGAGAAGACCTCCAAGCCGGTGTTTGTAACTCGAGGCGAAAACGGCATTGTCCTGGTCGATGCCCAGGGATTGCACGAGGTGCCCGGCATCCAGATAATCGAGCGGATCGATCCCGTCGGGGCCGGAGATACTACGATCGCAGCCCTGGCCGCGGTTATCGGTTCCGGCGGTGACTGCCTGACAGCGGCTAAGCTGGCCAACATTGCCGCCTCGATTACCGTCCGCCAGATTCAAATTACCGGCACAACCTCGCCTGAGCAGATCAAGCAAATCGGACCTGATCCCGATTACGTCTATCTACCCGAATTGGCTGATGATCCTCGCCGAGCCAGGTACTATGAGGACAGCGAAATAGAAATCATCCGGGAGTTGCCTGGCGAATTGAACATTCGGCACGCGATTTTCGATCACGACGGTACACTGTCAACTCTACGCCAGAGTTGGGAGAATATTATGGAGCCTATGATGGTCCGAACTATACTCGGGCCGCAGTACCAAGATGCTGATGAAGTACTCTATCATAGAGTTGTCGATCACGTCCGTGGTTTCATCGACAAGACCACTGGCGTACAAACGCTGGTGCAAATGCAAGGTTTGATCTCATTGGTAGAGCAGTACGAGTGCGTAGCTGAAGAACAGATACTCGATATGCATGGCTATAAAGCTCTATACAACGAGGAACTGCTGGCTATGGTTCACAGACGAGTTGAAAAGTTCGAGCGGGGGGAGTTGGAAGCTGCGGATTTCCAGATCAAGAACGCTCGAACACTGCTAGAGCGACTCTATGCCCACGGCGTAAAGCTGTACTTGGCCAGCGGCTCCGACCAAGATGACGTTATCGCTGAGGCCGAGACGCTGGGCTACGCACATTTGTTCGAAGGGCGAATCTTTGGCGCAGTAGGCGACATAAAGGTCGAGGCCAAACGGATAGTCTTGGAACGAATCATTTGTCAGTACAGTTTGAGCGGCCCAGAATTGGCCACTTTCGGCGACGGGCCTGTCGAAATGCGCGAGACCCGAAAACGCGGCGCTCTAGCCATTGGAGTTGCCAGCAACGAAGCACAGCGATTCGGATTGAATCTAGTCAAACGGGCCCGACTAATCCGGGCCGGAGCGGACCTTATCGTGCCCGATTTCAGTCAATTGGATAGACTCCTTGCACTGCTATCGATCGCTAAATAATTCCGCACAAAAGGTAAAGCTTCGCCCAAGGGTAGCGCTGGAGTCCTTGCAAAATGGCCGTTGGTGAGGTACGGTGGATTATCGAAATGAGAAAACCAACCCCTGCAGTAACCGGGTCTGTATAAAGACATTCGAAACCGGCGTCTTGCCGACATTTTAGGGTCCAATGAAACTAGACATCGATACAGAAAGGGAACAGCATGGCGGATGAAATTGATTACAAGATTCACGGCGACGACATGCAGCTGGTGGAAATTGAGCTGGATCCGGGCGAGGCGGTCAGGGCTGAGGCCGGGGCCATGATGTACATGGAAGATGGAATAGAAATGCAGACCTCGACCGGCGGCGGACTATTCAGAGGACTCAAGCGGATGGTCACCGGGGAGAGCTTCTTTATTACTTCCTTTCTGAATACCGCCAGGGATAAAAGACACGCGGCCTTTGGGGCCCCGTATCCGGGGAAGATTATTCCCCTGGAGCTGGCTGAACTGGGCGGGAGCTTCTTGTGTCAGAAGGATTCCTTTTTGTGCGCGGCTAAGGGTATTGAGATCGAAGTGGCCTTTACCAAAAAAATAGGAGCCGGGCTCTTCGGCGGGGAAGGTTTTATATTGCAGCGATTGGAAGGTGCCGGCAGAGCCTTCGTCCATGCCGGGGGGACGATTATTCGCCGGGAACTGCAGGCGGGCGAGACGCTGCGAGTGGATACGGGATGTCTGGTGGCCTTTGCCCCGACGGTAAACTATGATATTCAATTCATCGGTGGCTTTAGAAACGCCTTGTTCGGTGGGGAAGGGCTCTTCTTAGCCAGGATGACCGGCCCCGGACTACTCTATCTGCAGAGTTTGCCCTTCTCGCGTTTGGCCGACCGTATCACCGCAGCGGCTGGATATCAGCAAAAGGGCGAAAAGAGAGGCATCGGCGGAATCGGCGGCGGGCTGCTGGGCGGTATCCTACAAGGCGATTAGCTTATCCGAGTTTTGTTTCGGAAAAAGACAGCTTTAGCAAGCGTGCGGAAAGCCCAATCGACTAAGAGCGAACACAAAGGCAACCAGCATGGAAACTGGGGAATTGATTGTGCATGGTGTCTTGGTCGGAGCGAATCTGCTGGCTGGGTTTGGCTGTGCTATCCCGCTGGCCAAGATGATTGCAAAACTGAACAGTAGATCAAAAAGAGTTTTTCGTTACGTTGCAATTCTCCTTGGCATATATATTGTTGAAAGTTTTGCTGTGTGTGCCGGGATGGCCACGCAAGTTTTTACTGTGGGGTTGGCCTTTGTGTGGGGTATCGTGTTCGGCTTGTGGTTGCGGAAGCGGGGGCCTGCACTGAGGGTATTGAAGGCGTCGTTTTTTATGGCCTTGTATTCCATTTTGCCGACGGCGTCCCTGCTTCTTATTCCTGTAATGATGTGGATCGGTGGAGATAATGTCCTGAGTGCTGAAGCAGGAGCCCGTTTTGGTATTCCCAGGGCTTTGCATTTGCCGTGGCCGTTGAACACCATATTGGGCTTCTTTGGGGCGGTTGTCATAGGGACGGCCATTTTCAAAACAATAATTACCGCGGGAGAAGTCAGCTTACTCATTCATCTGGGCGAGAAATCTACCGTTGATAGTTCTCAAACTGAGAATTCCCCACTCGATGTCGAACGAAGCAAGGCCACATGAAACAGAGGTCAACGTGCAGGCAAGGATGATTGCTAAAAGGGCGACTGGGCAAGTGCTTATCCTGTGTTTGATGGGAAGCTTGGCTGGCTGCGCGGCTATGGCCGACGAGCGGGCTCGGCCATTTGGGTTTGATTATGTTGAGCCGGCTAAGGTGGCTGAGCCCTGCGTGGTGCTCTTTTTTGTGGACGGGGTCAATAGCGATATCTTCAACGAGATGCTGGTTGGGGGTGAGCTGCCTAACATAGAGAAATACTTCGTTTCCCGCGGGCTGTATGTGCCCAGGTGCGTGGCAAACATTCCGTCGGTGACGATGGTCAATGAGACGTCGTTGGTTACTGGTCTGTTTGCCGGCCGGCATGGGGTTACAGGGATCAACTGGTTCGATCGCAACAAGTGCGTCTGGCGAGATTACGAAACGATCGCTCAGAAAAACACCCTGGACGGTGACTACCAGGCAGCGACGATTTTCGAGCGGCTCAAAGGGTACAGCACTTTATCGCTATTCTTCCAAGCCCATCGTGGGGCTACGAAGTTTGTGGAGAACTGGACCTCGGCTGGGCCGCCCTTTTTCTTCGGCTGGTATGAATTCGTGGACCGGATTACGCTTTGCCGATTCGAAATCGTCGCCCAGTTGGCCAGGCAGCGGGGGGAGTTTCCGCGTTTGGTTATCGCTTATCTGTTAGCCGCGGATATGCGGGCCTACCATCAGGGATTGGAAAGTGGTGCCTATCGGCGAGCCCTGATCCATGCGGACGCCCAGATCGGCAGAGTAATAAAAGACTTCGAGAACCAAGGCCTGCTGGAAAAGCTGGTCCTGGTGTTTATGTCCGACCACGGGATGATGCCGGTAGAAAAGCATCTGTGGATGGAGAAATTCCTGCCGAAGAAGTTGGGCCTGAAGCTCTCGAGGAAGAAGCTGTGGGAAGATACCGAGCTGCGGGAGCGCATAAAATACTATCGAAAATTCCCGGCTGTGCTGACGAATTCGGGTGACAGGTATGTAGGTCTTTATCTGCGCAAGCCCACCGGCGTCAAAGGAGCGATGCCTTATGAGAATTGGCTAAGCAAACCCACCATGTACGACCTGGGCAACTATCCGACCAGTCGGGGTAAGGTAGATCTGATTTCTTGCCTAGTGCACCAGGAAGCTGTGGATGCAGTGGCCTTTTCGGCTGGACCTGACAGGGTGCGGGTTGTGCGCAAGGATGGTGAGGTCGAGATTCGCCGGGGCAAGAGCGATCGGCGGGCGTGCTCTTATCATCTGATAGAGGGAGAGGATCCTTTAGGATATGCAGGGAAGGTGCCGGCGGAGATGCTAAGCGGGGCGGATTATTCTAGCCGGGCTTGGCTGGAGGCGACCGCGGGGACGGAATTTCCCGATCTGGTGCCGCAGATATTGGCCTACTTTGGGGCGCCGCGTGCGGCGGACCTAGTGGTCTTTGCCGCTCCCGGCTGGGACCTGGGGCATCAGTGGAAGGCGGGACATGGGGGGATTCGTCCGGGGGAGATGGCTTTTCCGCTGATTATGGCTGGTCCGGGCATCCCGCATGGCGAGCTATCGACGGCCCGCGCGGTGGATGTTCTGCCGACGATTCTGGAATTGCTGGGCAAACAAGCCGATAAAAACCTTGACGGGCAGAGCCTGATAAAGAAAGGGACAACGCGTAGCGTCCTGCGGAAGGGGCAAAGGCACAGAGGCACAGAGGCACAAAGCAGATGAAGAATAAAAGGTCGAAACGGCCATTGTGTGTTGGTGAATATCTTATCCAGCGGCTGGGGAAGTTGGGGATCAAGCACATTTTCGGCGTGCCGGGTGATTACGTGCTGCGTTTCTACGATATGCTCACCCGCAGTGATATCGAGGTGGTGGGGACAACGCGGGAGGACTGCGCGGGCTTTGCGGCGGACGCCTACGCCCGGGTGAAGGGCCTGGGCGCGGTGTGCGTTACGTATTGCGTGGGAGGATTGAGCACGACCAATGCGATTGCCGGGGCGTACGCGGAAAAATCGCCGGTGGTAGTTATCTCCGGAGCGCCGGGAATGGCTCAGCGCCGGCTCAATCCGCTGCTGCACCATAGAGTGAGGGATTTTTCGACGCAGCGGGAGGTTTTCGAGCGGATTACGGTGGCGAGCACGGCCTTGGAAGATCCCAGCCGAGCTTTTGAGGATATTGACCGGGTACTGGATGCAGCTATGCGCTACAAACGGCCGGTGTATATAGAGCTGCCGCAAGATAGGGTGCTGAGCGTTCCGGAGCATCGGGCACTGCCCAAGCTCGCGGTCGGGGCCAGCGATGGCGATGTGCTGGCAGAAGCCCTGGACGAAGCAGGGCAGATGCTCCGCTCGGCTAAAAGGCCGGTGATCCTGGCGGGGGTGGAAATGCACCGCTTCGGCCTGCAGGACGAGCTGGTCAAACTCAGCGAGCAGAGCGGGATTGCAGTGGCGGCGACCCTTTTGGGCAAGTCAGTTATCAGCGAGTCGCATCGCATGTACGTGGGCGTCTACGAAGGGGCGATGGGGCGTGAAAGCGTGCGGCGGTTCGTGGAGAACTCGGATTGCGTGCTGATGCTGGGGGCGTTCATGACCGACATCAATCTGGGGATCAATACGGCCAATCTGCATACCGGCCAATGCATCTCCGCCTCGAGCGAACAGGTGCGGATCCGCCATCACGTCTATCAGGACGTGATCCTGGGGGACTTTGTGGAGGGACTGATATCGGCAAAGATCCGCGGGGCCAAGCGAAAACTTCCCACCGCCACCTGGGCCGAGCTGCGTAAATATACGGTTCGGCCGAGAGCCCACATCACCACGGACCGGCTGTACCAGCGGCTGAATCATTTGCTGACCAAGAATACGGTGATCATCGCGGACATCGGCGATGCCCTGTTTGGGGCGGTCGATCTGGTAGTGCGAGAGCGGACGGAGTTCATCAGTCCGGCTTACTATACCTCGATGGGCTTTGCGGTGCCGGCGGCGTTGGGAGCGCAGTTGGCCAGGCCGGACCTTCGGCCGGTGGTCATTGTCGGGGACGGGGCCTTTCAGATGACGGGCATGGAACTATCCACAATAGCAGCCCGCAAGCTCAATCCGATTGTCATCGTCCTGAACAACAAAGGCTACGGCACGGAACGGGTGATCTGGGATGGGCCCTTTAATGATATCTATGATTGGCAGTACCATCGGATAGCCGACGTGCTGGGGGCTGGGTTGGGATTTGAGGTGAGCACTGAAGGTGAGCTGGAGCGGGCCTTGAACGCGGCTTTGGACAATACCGACCAGTTCAGCCTGCTAAACGTCCACCTCAGCGTCGACGACCATTCCCAAGCCCTCAACCGACTATCCAAAAGACTCGCCAGCCAAGTCCGGCCAAGCAGCGGCGGCAAAAAATAGCCATCTCTTAATAATAAACACCCACCTGCCTATTCCATAACCACTTCGTATTACACAATTTACAAACGATAGCTCACTATAGCAACGACAGGCCGCCAAGAGACTCCTCCGAAATCCAAGAATTTGTCCCAAATCCAGAATATTGGCTTGACTTTATCTATACTGCAATATAGTATACTGGAAAGCTTCTGTAGTTTCTCGGGAAGGGAACCGAAGATCGTGAATCTAAACAACTGGCAATCTCAGCTTCGTAAGGGCCTGTTAGATACCGTAATACTCAACCTTCTAGGCAAGGGCAGATGTCACGGTTACGAAATGGTTCAGAGCCTAAAGCAAATCAGAGCTCTGAGAATCCGAGAAGGCAACATCTATCCTATTCTTGCACGCCTCGAAACAGACGGATTGGCTACCTGCCATCAGGAACCTTCACGGGATGGCCCTCCCAGAAAATACTACGAACTCACAAAACTAGGCCGCGAAACCGTCGCCGAAATGAATATGCACTGGGATGAACTAACCCAAAGCATGCAAACCATAAGGAAGGGATCATAAGTATGAACTCTCAAAACAGAACCTGGGAATCTCTCAAAACGGAGTACCTGCACCAGGTCGAGAAAGCTTTGTCGTTGGTTAATCATCCTCGCAGAAAAGATGTTCTCGCTGATGTGAGCTCTCATCTTGATCGGCGTTTTGCGGAACTTC
>DAOVKO010000189.1 GCA_030631725.1 Actinomycetes bacterium
TTTGAGGGCCCATATGATCCTCCTCCGCGACAGCCACCATTGACGTGGGCGAGCGTGTGGGTACATATCACTTCCCCGACAGGAGACCACAACGGGGATATTGTGGCGTCGGGCCCAGCGTACTGCGACATAACCCGGCAAATATGCGTGATAAGCGTGGACTATATGAAATCCAAATTCCCGATGGGCACGCTCCAAGGCCGACCCGACCGACAACGGAAACCAACTCGAACAGGGATACCACCTTGAACGCGGGCGACTATAGTAAATTATCGGATACGGCCTCTCGATTGGCCCCAATGCTCTGCGAGGTCTTTGGGCCAAGACAACTACCTCCTGCCCCAAAGACTTCAACTGTAAGGCTAATCTGTCAGCAGCTATCTCCAGACCGCCGATTTCAGGAAGAAAGGACGGAAGGAATAGGCATATTCGCATCTGCATATCGGCCCTACGGCATTGGCTCAACTGTTTCTCCGTAACCTGCCCCTACAGATTGTACCCCTTGCTAAGTTACAATGCCATGGCCAGCTAGCCTAGACGAGCGAAGTCTATGTCTGAGTCCTAAACGCTGGCCCGTTGCTTCTGGGGGTGGATTGGTCCTGCTGAGCTGGAGCCAAGAATCGGTCTAAAATCTTGCTGGGGGAATGAAATCAGCTGACGCGTGTGAGCAACTATACCGATTGCCTGGCCGATGGTCTCGGGCAGAATCCTTTCTTACCCACTGCCCCATCACTGAGCAGAGAACCTGGATGTCTACGCTATCGTTTCTTCAGGAGCCGGGGGGCAAACCACCCGAGATCGTCGTAAAGATGGATTTGACCTTGCTCCCAATCAGGGTGATGCCCGCTATGCAGACAACGATAACCAGGGCCAGCATCACCGCGTATTCAGTGACCGTGGGGCCGTCTTCACTTCTCAAGAAACTGCGCATCTTTTTGACCAGCGTCTTCATAAGTAGCTCCTCACAGCATGTCGGTTTTATCGGCTAACATGCTGGAGCATCCTTGCTCTTTCTAGAAGTATACAAAATGATTCAGCTTGAAACCAATTCGGGGGGCCAACCGGAAAAAGGTTCAGCGATAGTTAGCGGACCTGATGGCATATCGGACCCCTCAGACTCCAGCCGGGCCAAAGCCGCCCCGGCCGGGCAGGCCAAGTCGTCGGTAACTATGGTAAGTCTGGGGCGATGTGCTCACGCAGATTATCTATTGCGAAGCTTAGTTTCGCTTAGGAGGGCAAATATTGATCTTTGAATGGCTAATTCAACGGCGAGGCCTCCAAGTGTCATCCCCGCCCCGCATCAAGTGCGGGATAAACTCCAGCGGGGATCCATCTTAGCCTGTGCGTTATTGGCCTGGATTACCGCCAGTGCGAATCCCACTGTCCCTTCCATCTGCACATCGTCGATGGACTAAAGGAAAATCTGGCCCTGGCCCGCCGAATCCTGGCCGGCCACCGGGTTTAGCCCTCATTCCACCGGCGGTTCTTTTGCCAGCAAGTTTTTGGTGCTTCTGTCGTTTCACATAGTGATGCTTCGCAAACTGTTGCTGCCCCCGGTGTAACTGTTCGATTCCGAACAAGCACCCGGTTTTGAGCACCCCCTGGCAGAACTAGAACTATCCGCTTCCAAGAACCTTGGAGATGCTGAAGACCGGCAGTAGCACTGCCATAGCTATTCCGGCGATGAACATCCCCATGATTATGATCATCAGTGGCTCGAGAATGGTAGCAACGTTCTTTACGGTATTGTGCAGGTCTGACTCGCAGAAAGATGCTATCCGTTCCATAACTAAGGCCAACCGGCCCGTTTTCTCTCCGGTGGCGATCATCTGAGCGACGGCATTCGGTATCAATGGGCAGAGGAACAGCGGATCGGAGAGCTGTGCCCCCACCTGTAAGGAATCATCTGCCCTTTTCCACAGGCTGTTGAAGTAGCTGTTGCCGGTGATACCGCGGGCCAGGCGTACCGCCTCGGGTACGGTCCGACCGGCTCCGATCATGGTTCCAATGGTCCGAATCGAGCGGGCCAGGTAGAACTTGCGGAACATACGACCCAGAAGAGGCATATGTAGTTTGAGCCAATCAGTGTGTACCCGCCCGGTGTTAGAGCGCAGGTAAATAATCAGCCCTCCGGTCAACAGCACCACGGCAATAATGATATATATCCAGTTTGCCAGGAAGAGATCGCTCAGGGCGAAAGCTACCCGTGTAGGCAGCGGTAGTACGTCTTCATGCCCTCTATAGATTGTTGCAAAACGCGGCAACAGGAAGGTGATCATCAACACCGCGGTCAGCAGAGCCAGGACGAACATAACGGCCGGATATATCAACGCCGACTGGATTTTTCTGACGTTCTCGTTTTCCTCCGTGAGGTATTCAGCCACTCGAGAGAGCATCAACGCCATGGTTCCGGAGGCTTCTGAGGCCCGCAGTAGACAGGCAAAGATTCGGGGAAATCGGTAAGGACAACGAGCCACTGCCAGCGACAAATCGCTGCCGCCCTTGACCTTTTCTTGAATCGCTCTAAGTGCGGCCCGCACGTGGGACTCATCACTTTGCCTGGCAAGTCCCTCGAGGGCTTCCGGAAGAGTTACGCCGGTGTCGATCATAACCGACAGTTGAGTAGCAATATAGATGGCTTGGTTACGGCTGATTGCCCGATATTTCACCTGCCGGCTGCTGCGGGACACAGCAGTCAAGGTGTCATCGCGACTGGGCAGGCTCGGAAATTTTCTCTCAGACCCCTGCGGCTGCGAAGCTTTTGACTTTTCCGTAACCGTCGCCGAACTGCTGGAGAGGCCTTCCAACATTGTTCCCGCCTGCTTGGAATCACGGGCCATGATAGTTCTCCGTTTGCCCAGAAGGTATAGTGGGTCAATCCGAAGTTACGCTAAGCACTTCTTCGATAGAGGCTATGCCATTTTTTACCTTTGCCAGACCGTCCTGACGTAGGGTGACCATATTCTGCTGCAGGGCGGCCTGGCGGAGTTCGGATAAGGGTACGTTGCGAGCGATCATATCCCTCATCTCACTGTTGGGCACCAACAGCTCGAAGATACCAATCCGTCCGGAGAATCCGCTGTGGCGACACTTGGAACATCCCTTGCCGCTGTAGATGTTTGGCAGTTCTTCTCCCAGACTCTCCAGCACACCCTTGATGTTTTCCGGCGGCTCGTGCTGTTCTTTGCAATTGGGACAGATTTTGCGGACGAGTCTTTGGGCCAACACGGCATTCAGAGCCGCGGCGATAAGATAGGGCTCAATACCGATATTTATCAGTCGGGTAACGGCCGAGGGAGCGTCGATGGTGTGCAGAGTGGACAGAACCAGATGGCCGGTCAGGGCCGCCTGGATGGCAGTGGTAGCTGTGCTGTGGTCGCGAATTTCACCCACCATGACAATATCCGGGTCCTGTCGCAGCAGTGCTCTAAAGGCCACGGCAAAGTCAAATTTGATCTTACTATTAACCTGAAACTGGTTAACTGAGGGCAGGTTAAATTCGATAGGGTCCTCGATTGTACAGATGTTGTATTGCTCCGAGTCTAGTTCCTGCAGAGCCGAATACAGCGTCGAGGTCTTTCCAGCGCCCGTCGGTCCGGTGACCAGGACAATTCCTCCGTGGGTACTGATCTGTTTCCTGAACTCTCGCAGGGTTTCATAGGAAAAGCCCAGTTTCTCGATAGACATTAATACTCGCTGGTTATCTATGATGCGGATGACGGCTTTTTCGCCATACTTACCTGCCATGGTGGAGACACGCAGGTCTATGGGACGATTTTGCAGCAGTACATGTATACCGCCGTCCTGGGGCAAGCGACGTTCCGAGATATCAAGGCCGGCCATTATCTTCACCCGGGATATTACCGCGGGGTGCATTCGCCCGGGAACGCGGACCTTTTCATAGAGTCTTCCGTCTACACGATACCTCACTCGTAGGGCCCGTTCGGTTGGCTCGATATGGATGTCAGAGGCCCCTTCGCGGACAGCGTTATAAAGAAGGTAGTTTACCAGCTTGACCACCGGCGAATCAGTAGCCGCCTGCTCCAGGTCAACGATATCCTCAGCCTGCTGCTGGATCAGAGCCAGGTCTTCGTCTGCAACTTCTTCGATGATTTCATCGATCACAAAGACGTTGGCGCTGGGCAGCTGGCCCTGGAGCATAGTCTGTATATCTGATGGGGGAGAAACCACGGCTTGGACTTTGCAGCCCAATCTGTGGGCAATTTCTTCCGTTACGAAAAA
>DAOVKO010000040.1 GCA_030631725.1 Actinomycetes bacterium
CCACCCAGCCACAGAACCATGCCGAACAGCAGCCCGATCATTCCCAGGTACACTCCGTAGCTGTTCCGCAGCCAGAAGGCCAGAGCCTGCATCGCTAGGCCCATCAACACTATCAGCAATCCGCTGTAAGCCGGTTTGACTTTCACCTTCAGAAGCTTTTGGTAGTTGCTGGCCAGGAAGTACAGGCAGAACAGGGGAATGATGAATCCGTGCGACCAATCCGGCTCGGTGTACCACACCTTCACCAGTTTGGCCAGATACTTATGGTTTAACAATAAGAACGCCCCCGCCAGCAGCAACATCTTCCACGTGTTCGCCGGACTGAAGATGGTGGCCCGAATCAGCCCTCGCCTACGCAGGTAATCCGGCAAGGCGGCAATCTGCTCTGCTTTGCTGGGAGTCATTGGATAAACACACTTTTGTATAGTGGGGCTTCTCCCGGTTATCAGACTTCCCCGGAAGTAGTTTTACCAGAACAACAAATTGGGCAACTCGAACGGCCGGAACGCGTCCCGGTCCGCGTAGTTGCGATCGTAAACGAATCCGAATCCATAGGTCGCCCGGAAGCCGTTCCGCAGGATAGCCAGCCAGGGTGATACAGGAGACGTTCCCACGTTGATTATATCATCACGTTTGATGTAGTAATCCGGCTGCACCCCCGCAAAGATCTTGGCCAGGTCTACCTGCACTATCTCTTGTTTGTGTTCGCCAATCCGCCGGGTAATGTCTACCTTGGTCGGCTCGGCCACCACACTCAACCCCCCCGCGCCAATAATCGCCCGCGTCAGTGTCAGCGGAATTGCACCAAGTTGGTAGGGTCCCCGCCGGTTCACCTGTCCCCCGACGTAGTAATAGCCGAACTCCGTCAGAGGTACGTGGACCACATCATTATTACGAATCACGATGTCATAGGCGTTGGCGTTACTGCCCCGCAGCTCCTTCAGCGGTATCCTGATTACCCGTCCCGCGAAGGGTAATTTCTTGCCATTCTTTGCTGTCGACCAATCAAAGCCCCTTCCCTGCTGGCTTGACATTTTTGTCTCTGGGCTAAGCATCCGCTTGGCCCTGCCGCCTTGCCGGCTCGGAACTGAGACGTCCGAAAAAAGCAGAGCTTCTGACATATTCACCTTATCATTGCCCGCGGACTTGCCCGGAATACCCTTCAGTAATTCTTCCAGCTCTTCCTCCGGCGAGAGTTGTGGTGGACCTACTTTCGCAGGCTCCGCCGGGGATGGGACTGCACGGCCCGGCTCTGCTTCTGCTGTTTCCGCACCTTCAACCACTTTTGCTTTTGGCGGGCGGCGGATCACATAGACATAAGGGATGTTCGCGTTGACAATATCCTGAGCCTCGGCCAGGGCGTCAAGCAGTCGATAGTCCGCCTTGCTCAGGAAATATCGCCGTGGCTCACGCACCGCCCCGATAACCGCGAACGTCCGGTGCGTTTGTACCACAACCGTCACCCCAACCTGTGGATCTCTGAGAATGTTCGGGTAAAGCACTTCCTTGATCCGTTCGGTCAGTTCATCCGAGGTTAGTCCATCCGCCTTGATTTGCCCCACCTGGTGCTGAATGGTGATAAAACCAAGGTCGTCAACCACCAGCTGTTCTCCGTATGGAATATCAGGCTGGAGCAACTCGAATATCTGCACGTTAATCACATCCCTGGGGCCTATTACATAATCTTCAGCTATTACCTGTAGGTCCTCAGGTGTGGGGTCTTCGGCATTGGCGAACTCTTGGCCTGTGGTTTCTTCCGCCGCCGACAGTGTCTGCAGGATCGGCTGCACGACCGGCTGGGGCTTCCATCGGCCCAGAGAGCCTGCCGGGTCAGTTACACTCCAGCCCGTGCAGCCGCTCAGGGCCAGACCAAGTAAAGCACACCACACTTTTATCACTCGACACCGCACACTAGGCGCGCTTCTCAGCCGGCGAATACCTCGAATAAGTCGAACTGGGTTATAAAACACGGTTCAAACACCTCTCATTGCCCGACCACTTCGGGCACCATCCAGGAAATGTATACCACCGTACGTGTTTATTCCAAAGGCGCTTACACGCTTACCGGGATCGGGAAACCCGAATCTGCTCCCAATGGAGCTCCAAACTCCCGTACCTAATTTGCCGATAAAATCGGCTTATCGTCCCAAGCACTCCTTCTCCTGTGTAAATATATCGGTTTGCCTTTTATCAGACCTTGACAAAAAAACACCATAACCGACAAAACCATAAATAGTTACCGATATGAATTTCCTGGCGGCCTTTGTCTTTTTCTACCTCTGCACTTTTGGTTCGACCTCAGGGCCATTATCAGTATTGCCAAGGCGGTTCTTCCTCCGAAATCCTCTCTGCGCCCCCGCACTTATCCGGGCTCTGTTACCCGTGCAACCATCAAAACTACTACCGTCTTGGGCTGTTGACGGTTCGCTGAAAATCAGCTGAGAACGGAACCCACACGAGAAAAAAGTCAAATATGGCCTCTTGCCTTGCCCGAGGGCGTAGGCCGGCACCCCCGATGACGGCCGTCAGGTAAGACTCCAAGAAACTCTCTCCGGGCTGAGAATGGTATAAGTATGGCCGCGTAAGGCGGTTATGCGCCGCTATGGATCTCGGCAATGCTCACCCGCAGGTATTCTTGCCGATGTCCTTTGTGTGTACGGGAGTTTTTTCGCCGTCTGAGCTTGAGCATCTTCAGTTTCTTTCCCTTAGCAGGCCCATTTACCTTGGCCACAACCTTCGCGCCCGTCAGGATCGGGGTGCCAACATGGGTTCCCTTGTCATCTTTGATCAGCAGAACTTGGTCCAGCTCTATGGTATTCTGCCCAGCGGCGATTTGACGCTTTTCAACATCAACAACATCCCCTTGGCAGAGGCGGTACTGTTTTGAGCCGTCTTCTATGATTGCGTACACCGTAAGCTCCAAAAAAGCGTCTATTTTGCGAAATCCTGGCCTTGGTCCTTCGCCCAATCTGCAGGAATGTTATACTAACTCCGCAGGCCTAGGCAAGGGAAAATCGGCGATCTGACCGTTTTACTCTCACTATTGATCAGGTTGCCGTCCCCTTCGGTCCTTTTGGGAGGCCAAATGGCGATTCTTGCTGGCATAGATGAAGCTGGTTATGGCCCACTCCTGGGACCGCTGGTCTCGGCGGTTACAGTATTTTCTGTCCCTAACGCGTTATGCAACAAGCCGTTATGGAATATTCTCGCCTCCAGTATCGCCCGCCAACCCTCCAGAAGTTCCGGCCGACTCGCCGTGGCTGACAGCAAGAAACTCTTCGCCCATCGTGACGGTCTGGCTCGCCTGGAGCGCACCGCCCTGACTTTTATGCATTTACTCGCCAAACCGACCGCCCATTTGGGCCAGTTGCTCAGGTCCCTCGGCGACAATTGCCAGGGCCAGATGAATAACTACCCCTGGTATGATGGTCAGAGCGTTTCTTTGCCCCATGCTGCGGACGCGAAGGACTTGGCCACCTGCCTGAACGCCCTGCGCTTGGACACTCAGCGTAATGATATTGCCTTTCTCGCTGCCCGAAGCCAAGTCCTGCTGGTCGGTCGATACAACGACTTGGCCGAAAAGACGCGAAACAAGTCCGCGGTATTATTCGGCCTCGTCGGGAAATATATAGCTCGCCTGGTCAAAGCCTACGCGGGCGAGGGCCTCGTCATTTACGCCGACAAACTGGGAGGGCGCACCCGCTACCGCTCCCTTTTGCAGCAATTGTTCAGCGATTGGGACCTGCGC
This sequence comes from Actinomycetes bacterium, assembly GCA_030631725.1. Lineage (GTDB taxonomy): Bacteria > Planctomycetota > Phycisphaerae > JAACET01 > JAACET01 > JAACET01. The sequence continues at coordinate 3,749 of DAOVKO010000040.1, forward strand.
ATACTCCAGGAAACACGCCAGGCCAGCGGCTATCAGCTCACCAAGAACTCCCTCACCTGGCAGGTCCACTTTCAAGCCAAGGCCGAGTCCAGCCATTTGCCAGTTGCTTTAGCCAGCATATATGCCAAGTACGTTCGCGAGTTATTTATGGAGCTTCTCAATCGGTACTGGTGTCGTGAGGTAGCCGGCTTGCGTCCGACGGCCGGCTATTATAGCGATGGGCGGCGATTTCTCGCCGACATTGCCCTGCCCTGTAAGAAGCTCAACACCCCCATGCGCCGGCTACTAAGGGTCAGATAGCCCTACCCCGGCCGACTCAGCCGCGCAAAGCAAACGCGGCGTCTTGGCCGAAACGCCGCGCTATCTATAAAGTTAGTTTAGACTCTGGCCGGTGTCTTTTCTTCGCTCTTGCCCGACTCCGACGAACTCAAGTCCTCGGCGATCAACTCTGCGGCGCGAACGCCGCTCAAGAGCATGGAGCCGAACGTCGGACCCATCCGTGGCAAACCGTAAGTGCTGGATACGGCCATGCCTATGACCATCAGGCCCGGATAGACAAAGCCGGTCTTCGCTACAACGGCGTCTTCGCTGCGTCCAACGGCCATGGGACCGCAGCCCGGTACATCGAGCATGCCCAATTCCTTCAGACGCGAGGCCGCCACCGCATCGTGGCCGCTGGCGTCCACCAGCACCTTACACTCGATGGCTACCGGGTCCACGCAGGATATCTGCCGCGGCAGATCCTTCACGGGCGACCAGTTGATAACTGCCCCATTCACCCGCCCGTCTTGAGCGATTACCAAATCGTCGAAGCTGGTCATGTTCAAAATCTTGACGCCTTCGTCGCAGGCCGCCCCGATCAGTTTCGCACAAGCGTGAGGCCCGTCAGCTACGAACAAGTCCGGTGAATTCTCCCGGTAGGGAACCCCCAACTCGTCGAGCATCTTCTGCGCCGGGGCTCGGATGGTCAGCTTATTCATAAGGAAGCCGCCGATCCAGAAGCCACCCCCGCAGTAATTATTCCGCTCAACGATCAGGACCTTGATTCCCTTTTGAGCCAAGGCCCTTCCGCAGCACAGCCCGCTGGGCCCGGCCCCGATGATGGTCACGTCGCTTTCCACGTAGCTGTCCAGCTCCTTCGAAAACTCGCCCAGAATAGCCCGGGTGATATCTTTTTCCGAAGATGGGCTAAAAAGTCTATCTGTCGCCGTCATAATTACGTCCTTTCAAATACTACTACTTTGCCACTGCTGGGCTACCGGCTTCCCATTCCGCCCCAGAAAGCAGCAATTCCACGTATTTCCAGGGGCCCTTGCTGGAAAGCCATACCTACGCTAAACAATAGCGTCTAGCTCGCAAAAAGTCAATGCCGATGCCGGTCAACGCTGTTGAAATTCCTGCCGATTCTGATATCATGGCTGCCTGGCGGGCCTGCCATGAGGGACAGCCGCAATCGTATCTTCGAGGTGGCCCATGCGCATAGAGATACAGCCATCCAGCCTCAGCGGCAGCGTCCGAATTCCCGGCTCAAAGTCCCACACCATCCGGGCCGTGGCCATCGCCTCCCTAGCCCGTGGCCAGTCCGTCATCGAGCAGCCATTGGATTCCCTTGACACCCATGCTGCCGTCAATACTTATCGTGCCCTCGGCGCCGTCATCGACACCACCGGACCCTGCTGGCACCTCGACGGTACTGCCGGACAGCTCCAAGCTCCCAAGGAGCCAATCGACGTCGGAAATTCCGGGACCGCCTTGCGCATCGCCATGGGCTCAGCCGCCTTACTGCCCCCCTCCGCCAAAGTAACCTTCACCGGCGATGAGCAGATTCGCCGCCGCCCGCACGGACCATTGCTGCAATCTCTAAACGACCTCGGAGCCAAGGCCGTCTCTATCGCTGGTGACGGCACTGCTCCTTTGGAAATCTCCGGCCAACTGACCGGCGGCAAAACCACCGTCGACGGTACCACCAGTCAATATCTCTCCAGCCTGCTCTTGGCCTGTCCGTTAGCCAAAGCCGATTCGGAGATCCGAGTCGACAATCTCAACGAATGGCCCTACGTGCAGATTACCCTCAATTGGCTAAACAGCCAGGGAATAAAATACCAGCAGGAGGATTGGAACCGCTTCCTGGTTCAAGGCGGACAAACGTACGGCGGCTTCCGCAGAGCTATCCCTGCCGATTTCTCCTCAGCTACTTTTTTCCTCGTTGCCGCTGCGGTCACCGGTTCCACGCTCACTCTTGACGGGCTGGAAATGTCCGACCCCCAGGGCGACAAGGCCGTGGTACATTATCTCGAGCTCATGGGCGCTACCGTCGAACGTCAACACGACCAGATAAAGATTACCGGCGGACAACTGGAAGCCATGGATATTGATATGAATATTATGCCCGACGCCTTACCGGCCATGGCCGTTGCCGCCGCCGTCGCCAAGGGACAATCTCGCCTTTTCAACGTGGCCCAGGCACGCATCAAAGAGACCGACCGCATTGCCGGGATGGGCAGGGAGCTGGCTAAGATGGGGGTCCGCTGCGAGGAGCTGCCCGACGGCCTGGTTATCCACGGCGGCTCACTCAAGGGGGCCGACCTCTGTGGCCACGCCGACCATCGAATCGTCATGGCCCTGACCGTCGCCGGCTTGGCCGCCGAGGGAACCACCACCGTCGACACCGCCGAGGCCGCTGCTGTGACCTTTCCCAATTTCGTCGAATTGATGACTAATGTAGGGGCTGATATAAAGACGAATGAATAGGCTACTTACTTGACGCGACTCGCTCTTTCAACCCCTGGTAGCCGTAATGAGCCATCAGGTGGTCGAGCAGAACCAGGGCCATGTAATTCTCGGCTACCGGCCAAATACGCCCCACAATGGTCGGGTCCCGCCGAGTGATGGCCGCCAAATCCTTGTTTTCCAACGTGTACTTGTCGATGGTCTTCTGTGGCTTGTCGATGGTCGGCGTGGGCTTTACGGTCAGCCTTACGACAATGGGCTGTCCGGTAGTGAGTCCGCCGGTAATGCCGCCGGCGTTGTTGGACTCGAAGACTACCTTGCCGTTCTCGGCGTGCATGGCATCGTTGGATTGGATGCCGGTCATATCTTTGACGGCGAATCCAGCACCGACTTCCACGCCCTTGACAGCACCGATGCCCAACATGCGGCCCAGCTCGGCGTCGAGTTTCGCGAATACCGGTTCTCCCAGCCCAGCGGGAACGCCGGTGGCTACAACTTCCACAACGCCTCCGGAAGAATCACCCGTAGCTGTGATCTTGTTGCAGGCGTCCACCATGGCTGCGGCGGCGGCTAAGTCGGGACAGTTGACTACGTGATGCACACCGTATTTTTCCCTTATTGAGGCTGCGTCGATCTTCGGAGCCTTAGCCCGGATGGCGTCAATTTCCTTCTCTACCTCAGCCAATACCGTGGTCTTTTCCAAAAAGCGCATCTGGCCAGTGATCCGCCCCTTTACATAGATCTCCTGGTAGAAGGGATCACAGTCACGCCGCATACGTTTGTAGGCCTCGGTGTATTTTAAGGCATCGCCATGACAGAGATCATCGCAACGAACACCGGCCATTTCTTTGATGTAGGAAAATACCTCGATGCCGCAGAACTTGAGAATCTTTTTGGCTACGGAGCCGGCGGCAACTATCGTGCAGGTATAACGGCCGCTGAAAATCCCAGCCCCAATAGCATCATCATCCGGGCCGTACTTCTGAAACGACGCGTAAGACGCGTGCCCCGGACGTGGCGTACGGTTGGTGTCCTGGTACTGCTTGATATGAATGAAGTGGCGATCCAAGTTCGGAATCAAAATCGAAACCGGAGTTCCATTGGTATGATTCTTGTTGCCCGCCCCTGCGATAGTGTCAGCCGCGTTCAGGCCGGTGTAGATGATCGGCAGATCCGGCTCTTTTCTCGGCGAAGAAAGTTCATCGGCGCCGGGTTTTCTCAGCAGCAGGTCGCTGTAAATCTCCTGTTCGGTCAACAACATACCCGGAGGCACACCTTGCAGAATAGCCGTCAGCCCGTCCTGGTAGGATCCGCCGGCGACCGTGACCTGGAAACACCTTCCCAAATGGCAACCTATCATTTTTGGGCACTCCTTATATCCGGAGAATCTTTGGGCGCTTCTGGCGTTTCACATAGTGATGCTTCGCAAACTGTTGGTATTCTAAACTGCTCTTCTCTGCCAAGTCAAGCCTGGATAGGTCCAGACGTGCATTAAGGTTCTGTGGAAATCATGGTCTAAGCAAAGAAACCCCCAGGATAAACCTGGGGGCTAAATAAAGAACTCGTGAATTTTGGGCAATTATTCTCTTGTGTAATCTGTGGCTAAATCGAGCTTACCGCAGACAGCAGCGGAACGGGAATCGGCGACTTGAACTCCAGCCCCATTTCTACTTGCCCGCTCTGGGATTCTGCAAAAGGACGCATCCAGGCTACCTTCGCCGGACTGTCCACCGAGCAGAAGCTCTCTGTCTGTTCGAAGGTGTCCGGCAGTACCATACGCACCCGGATATTATCCCCCACGCTCATCAGCGAAGCGTCTTCCAGGAGCAGATGTGCCCCCCCATAAGAAAGATTATCGGTCTGTGCCCGCACCACCAATTGCTGCTCATCTCGTATCACCCAGATCGGTGCGCTAAGCGGTTCCCGCGGAAATCGCCGTTTCTCAGGTGCAAATCCCATGCCCAGACTCCTGCTGTCGTGCTCACTTACCGCATCGGGCGCACAGGCCCGCTAAGGTGCTCCGATCTGAGCATCGGTTACATTTGAGAGCTTACTGAGTTATCTGCTTTCTATTTACCCAGAATTAATTGCCCCCCTCTTCTGCTCTCCCCCACGCTTTCGCCCCCTAATCCCCCCGCTCGAAGCGCTGCTGGGCCAAATCCAGCGTCAGCCTCATTGCCACGGGAGATGCTGTAACCACCGCCTCCCGACGCAGCTCCGTCAGTCGCTCGGATTCCAGCCGCTTGTATTGCTTGCTCCACAGCGCCTGCTGGATCTCTTCCTGAACCTTTTCCAGCGGCGTCTTACTGGCCGGAATAATCTTAGCTATACCGATGATGCAGTATCCCAGGGCGTTTTCCAGAACTCCCGAGTATTCTCCTTCTTTGAGTCTCTCGATCGCCTCCCGTTCCTTCGCCTCTATCAGGCTCGCCGGATTCACCTCGCCCCAATTCCCCCCCTGCTCTTTGCGAACGTCCGAGTACTTCCGGGCCACCTCCCCAAATTCAACTCCCTCAGACAGCTTAGTCCAAGCCTCCTGGGCGATTTGCCGAGCCCGCTCTTCCGCTTCAACAAGCCCTTCGCCGCTCTGGGAGTGCTTGGCCGTTTTGATCTGAATCTTCAGCAACTCAACTCTCATCGGGCTGTTGTATTGCTCGTGATGCTGCTTGTAGTAATCCATTATATCCTGCCGGGTGATGTTGATCCGGCTGGCGAACTGGCTTCTCAGATACGTCTGTATCACCAGCTTACGCCTGTAATCTTTCAGCTTATCTTCCAGAGTCGTCCCTTCTGCTCGCAGCTTTTTTCCAAGCCGCGTCGGAGAATTGTTGCAGTCTCGCAGTAACTTCTGCCTGTAAGCCTCCGTCTGCCCTTGCACCAGGCGCGTGCCCTCCTCGCCCAACCCCTCTTCCGCCTCGTTCAGCAGCAGGATGTCCGCCTCCCGACCCCGCAGATATTGCATAATCAGTTGCGAGGCCTGTCTCCTGAACTGTTGGCCTTGGGAGATTTTACCCAATTCTTCCAGCGGCTCAGCCAGGGCACTCAAAACGTCCGAGGTCGTAATCACCTCCTGTTCCATTTGTATCAGCACCGCCGCTACCGGCTGCCCTTCCATCACCAAAGGCCCCGCCTCTTGCTCATTGTTATTAATCACCTGCATCTTGACCGTTTCCCCCGGATCGGCTGCTTCCTCTTTCGCTTTGCTCCAACACCCCCCGCACCAGCCGACCAACATCCCCCCACACACACCCATAGCTAGGTATCTTGCCCAGTTGCAATTGATCCCGTGTCCAAACATTCTTTTTCTCACTATTTGGAGGTTCCTATTTGAATTTAAATTGGTTATTTCGTGTAGAACTTTTCTTTGGCAGTGGGCGAACGACGCTGGTAGGCTCGGCCGGCGCCGGCTAATCCGTATTTATCAATTGTTCGGGCAATACTGTCGTATTGAGTCTTCCAGGCTTGGGGTCCGTAGCCGCCACCCAGGGTTATAACTACAGGAATTCCACGCGACACGCAGGCATCTATCACCAAGGCATCGCGACGGGCGATCCCCGATGGGGTCATTGCCAGGCTAGCCAAGGGGTCGCTTTCCAGCGTATCGCAGCCGGCCTGCAGGAACACGATCTGGGGCTTGGCCTGTTCGAGCACAGCCGGCAGCACTTCTTGGAGCAAGCTCAAATATACCTCGTCTGTAGTCCCTGCGGCCAGTTCAATATCCCAGTCGCTGGTCTCTTTGGGTATGGGATATATATCACGTTGGTGCATGGAGAAAGTGAATACATTGTCGTCAGAGGCAAAGATTACAGCTGTGCCGTTGCCCTGATGTACGTCCAGATCCACCACGCAAGCCCGCTGAATCAGCCCGTCTTTTTGCAGGGCTCGGATGGCAATGGCTAGATCGTTGTATACACAAAAACCTTCCCCGGCGTCAGGCTTAGCATGGTGATAGCCGCCACCGATATTGATAGCTATGCCATATTCCAGTGCCTCTCGCCCAGCCATAATGGTGCCCCCGCTTGCCCAGCGAAAACTGCTCAGGAAGCCGGCATCGACCATCTTGGTCGGGACCTTTGCGACAATTTCCATTTCCAGGTATTGGGCCACACGTTGTGGATCTTTCAGCGAGCGGCAAAACTCATCCGTATGAACCAGCAGAATTTGTTCCTTACTCAGTGGCTCAGGCACAAACACGTCATCGGGACGAAGGTAACCGTCCGTCTGCAGTTGCAGATAAATCTTGGCGTACTTGTGAATGTCAAAGGGGTGGAGTTTTTCCAGCCCCGCCATATTGATCTCGTAGTTTGTCGAATAGACGATAGCCACTTTTTCCAAGGCTCGGCCCATCCGCGGCTCCTTTGTACTCCGGAAAGATGCAGGGCGAATGCAACTCCCGGCCCAGACCACTAGCATCCCCACAGACAGACACGCTGCTAGGTATCTTGCCCAGTTGCGATTGATCCTGCGTCCAAACATTCTTTCTCTTTGTTTAGCGTAGTCTTGCCTGCAGGGGCGAATAGTCATTTCTATGCGATATCCCCTATTTTTTCAACAGCTTTCTCAAGACCGCCAAGAGCGTATCCGCTGCGAAATAGCTCTTCCCCAGCCGCATATACACCGTCTGGGCGTCCACTATCCGCACCGTGCCCGGGGCATCTTTGAATAACGGCTCAACCACGTTCATCTCTCGCACCGTAAAGACCAGATCAAAGTTATCCCTGATTATCGAGTTTATCTTCCATCGGGCAGCCAGTATTCGAAGCTCAGCCAAATCCACCGCTGCTCGAGTTCCCCTACTCAAAGGGCCGAACATGTCTTTCATATCCTCTTCCAACTGCTCCAGGTCCTCGATCGTTTGAGCCCCCACCAAACGCCGATACAGTTCCACTCGCTGACGATCGCTGGCCACGTAGCTCTTATCAATCAGTCCCGCTATGCCCAGCTCCAGATGAACGTAGGGCTCTTCCGGAGCCTCCTCACCTTTCAGCTTCTCCACCGCGGCCTTTAG
>DAOVKO010000131.1 GCA_030631725.1 Actinomycetes bacterium
CGCTGACCACGGTGGCGGGTATTACGCCGCTGCTGTTTGAGCGGTCGTTGCAGGCCCAGGTTCTAAAACCCATGGCGGTGTCGATTGTCTTTGGGTTGATGTTCGCTACGATGCTGACCTTGCTGGTGGTGCCCAGCCTGTACCTGGTCGGCAACGACATCCGCCGGGCGCTGCACTGGCTGCGGACGGGCCAGTGGGTCGAGCCGGAAGGTGTTATCAAACGGGATGAGGCGACAGTGAACACAGACAACACAAACGCAATCCGGAACGGGAGAGTGTAATATCGATTAGGATTAATAGATGCGCTCCGTCCGGACGAAAAGAAGCAAAGGCACAAAGGAAGAAGAAAGGCTTGAGGCCTGAGGCTTGAGGCAGGAAGAACAAGAAAGGCACAAAGTAAGAAAGAGGCAAAGTAACAAAGCCACAAACAAGAAGACTAGCGTGGCCGTCTTGGAACCGCAGATCAGCAAAGGTCTCTGTCGAGTTGGGCAGCTCGAGCGCAGGAACTAATCCGAATTGCTATAAGCTCTAGATTTGCGGCCAAGTGGCTTTGCAGTTTCACAGCGATCTGCGGCGGTTTGAGCGGGGGTCGCGGAGGAGCTTTCCGCTGTGGTAGAGGCCGCGCAGAGCTCGGTTTCGCCAGTGTTGGGAGGCATCATATATCCTGGCGGCCGTGTCAACCTTGCTGATCAGGACTCCCGGGCGATTATTAGTTAATTTGCCGGTGATTGTTCCATCAGGGCGGACGAAGAAGCTGGGCCAGCATGAAGCCGGTCGGGAGCTGTTGTTGGCACTGATCCACATGTAATTATTGGCTGCGTAGGTTTGCATGGTGGCTGGGACTATGGTCCCCCAGATGTTATATTTGCGAAGCTTGGCTGGGCTTTGGTGAGCATTGTGATATGAATGAAACGTAAGCTGCACGCCGCGCCTCTTATAAACACGGTACAGTTCGTCGTAGCGGAAATCGTGGCAGATCAGGACGCCGCAGCGAATTCCACGAATGGTGAACAGGCAAAAGTGAGAGCCGGGGGTATAGTGTTTTAGATCGCCAGTCTTTCCAGATGGATCACCAGTGCAGAACATTTTGTCGTAGCGGTCGAGGAGCTGACCACGATCATTGATAATGTAAAGGCAGTTGTGGGGTTTGTGCTTGCCGCTGAGGCGGTGCGACGAGCCGAGAATTACCCACAAGCGCAGCTCCTTGGCCAAGGCCATGATTTTGCGCGTAGCGGCGGTTAGCAGCTCCCAGTCGAAGCGGTGGAAAGATTTGAATTCAACGCCTGCATAACCCGACAGGCAGGCTTCAGAAAAATGGGCTACATGGCCCCCTCCCCGTTTGGCGGTCTTCATTTGACGCAGTATAAAATCGAGATTCTTGTAGATGTCGGCATCGACGGGAAATTGACACGTGGCAAGGGTCAGCTTCATCAGAGCCCGTCCAGAGTCTACAGTCCCAAAATACTCCTCAACACACTGACTTTGCGGACGTGCACTGCAACCTTGGCGTCCTGTCCGGGATAGAGCTTCAGGCCCTGGGGATCTAGGGCAATGGTAACCCAAAAGTATCCGCCGCCGCTGTCTTGCGGCTGGACCAGTCGTCCGACCTTGAGGACCTTGCCGGTCAAAGGGTCGGCCCAGCGTGACCTGCCCGTGGGCCAAATGTCGGCCTCTTGACGGTCCTTGAGGAAATATAACAGCCGCTCGGGAAACTTCGTTTCTATGGTGAAGCCGCTTTCGTCGAAGACTCGGCCAAGGACCTTGTTGGCGTCGACGACCTCGCCGACGACCAAAGGGTTCAGAACGACTCGCCCGTCGATGGGGCTGCGAACCTGGAGGTTGGCCAACTGCTGCTTATGTAATTCTACCTGGGCCTGGGCAGCCTGGAGCTGTTGCCTGAGCAAGGCTAATTCCTGCTTCTCAAGCTGTTCCTGTGCTTTGTAGGTCTGCTCGGGCTGGAGAGCAACCATATCATAAGCCAGTTGGGCTTCGTGCACTTCGACAGGCGAGACGGTTCCCCTGGCTCTGCCAGCCAAGAGCTGCTCGAGCTTATGCTTTGCTCCTTTGATCTGCAGCCGGGCCTGGGCCCGCTGATATTCCCGCTGGGTTGCAGCCAGTTTGCACTTGGCTTGAAAGACACCGATCTGGCCGCCAGCTTCAACGGCGGCTTTTTCGGCTCGCGTGAGGGTGACTCTTGCCAAGCTGTCATCGAGTTCAATGATGAGTTGGCCTTTGCTTACCTGTTGGTCCTGTTGAGCGAGTATCCGGCCTATGGGTCCTTTCTGGCTGGCGCGTAGGAGAGGGTCCTTTCGGGCGGTGACGTTTCCGTAGCCGCGGGCGTAGCCTTGGACCTGCAGGCCCAAGCCCAAGGCCAAGGCAGCAAAGACTAGCACGGCGATCAAGGCCAGTATGAGACGTCCTCGTTTGCGTCGCGGCCTGGGTTTTGGCTTTTGGTCTTCGGTCATGATGTAGAACAACCTCCGTAACAGCCGTTACCCGGGGCAGGTTGGAGTCGCCGCTGTCGGCGAATCCACAATCAGGTAATTATCCAGCAGCCGAGAGAGCCCGCTGTGATTTAACCTTGAGATCTTTTTCGGCCAACTGTTCAGCCACAAGATCGTAATAGATACCCTCTTTGCCCAGGAGTTTTCCGTGTGAACCTACTTCAGCCACCGTGCCGTCCTTGAGGACCATAATTAGATCAGCTCGACTACTCATAGAGACGCGGTGGGTGATTACGATAGTGGTCCTTCCGTCCATGACCGTCCGCAAGGTCTTGACTATCCGAGCTTCGGTGATGACGTCTAGCGCGCTGGTACAGTCGTCCAGAATAAGCACTCGCGGATCGGTTAGCAGAGCCCTTGCCAAGCTGACCCGCTGGCGCTGTCCACCAGAAAGAGTTACGCCTCGCTCGCCCACGAGAGTATCGTAGGCATCGGGCAGAGTAAGGACAAAATCATGCAGTTCGGCAGCCCTTGCAGCATCTTCGACTTGCTTATCTCCGGCCAGGAAATTTCCGTAGCGGATGTTATCCCGCAGGGTTCCGCTGAACAGGAAGGCGTCCTGGGGTACGTAAGCCATATGCCGGCGCAGGCTGGACAAGTTTATTTCCCGCAGGTCTCGGCCGTCCAGCTCTATTGTCCCATCGGAGGGTTCGTAAAGCCGCAGCAAAAGGTTGACCAGGGAAGTTTTGCCGGCCCCACTGGGGCCCATGAGGCAAACCTGTTGGCCAGGCTCAATTGTCAGATTGATATCCTTCAGGGCCGGGGATTCGCTACCTTCGTAGCAAAGGCCGACATTTTTCATGCAAATCAGCCCAGCCACTGACGGCAAATCTACGGCTTGGGGTGCACTGCGGATAGTTACCGGCTCGTCGAGGACCTCCAGGACCCTGTCGGCACTGACGCGGAAGCGCTGCATCATTGGAATGAGCATGGATATCACGGCTACAGGCATGTACATCAGGGCCAGCGAGCCATAAAAGAATAACAAGTAACCGATGCTGAGTCGCCCGTCTCGAACCATGAGCATCCCGTATCCCAACACCAGAGCCATGCTCACGCCACAGACTACCGTCCGCCACAGGCGCAGAAACCCGCTGATCCAGACCTGCTTTAGCTCGCCGGTGAGCAGATCCCTGGTTCGCTTGAACAGACGTATGCTCTCGCGGCGTTCCTGTCCGAAACCTTTGACCGTTTCTGGCGAGGCGAGGCGGTCTCCGGCCAGGCCATAAATGCCAGCTCGCTGCTTGGCGAGATATCGCCAGAGCATTCGGAGCCGAACTCTGAAATGACTATAGACAATTCCAAAGAGGGGCAGGCTGAGCAGGGCCAGGAGGGACAACCTGACATTAATCAGGAGGATTACGACTACACCAACCAATATAGTAAAAACGTTTACAGTAAGCATGGTACTGAGGTGCACGGACATTCGGCGGATAACGTCGACATCGTCAATGACCCGGGCCATCAATCTGCCCTTCTCGTGCTGGTCGTGATATGTCATGGACAACTGCTGGAGTTTGTGGTGGAGGGCCCGGCGAAGCCTGAAGACTACCTGTTCGCCCGCTTTGCCCAGAAGGTACTTGTGGATTACTTTGCCCACGCTGTGGAGCACATAGACCAGTACGGTGATGGCAAAGACGATCAGCAAAAGCCTGGTTTTCTGAGCCCGGCTTTTTCCCCGCTTGAGCAGCAGAGCTTCCTTTAGTTGAGCCGGTCTTTCCCGGAGATTAGCGGCGATTGCCATATGATCGGCATTATCCTGAATGATAATGGCTGAGCTCCCGCTGACCTTATCCGGGGACTGGAACACCTGGACGGGCCGAGTCCTGCCGAGCTGGGCTCTATCGAGTACTGCAGCATCAGTCGGTCGGTCCGGCACTTCGGCGAGCTGATCCTTCGGAGCCAGCAAGCGGACCTCCAGAATCTCATCAACGGTGTAGCGCCCCAAAGCGGCCACGATGTAAGGCACCGAAGACTCGGCGGCTACCAGGACGAGCCCCAGGAGCAGAACGAGCTTGAGCCCACCAAAGAAGCGTCTGTAAATTTGCAAAACTCCACGCACTGATAAACCCCTGTCCGGCACCAAAACTTTAGGCTACGGCCGTAAACTGCCTTTCATACAAATCCCGATAAGGCCCGCCGGCACTGAGCAACTGCCAGTGGGTTCCCTGCTCGACAACTCTACCTTCCTTTATGACCACTATCAGATCGGCATGGACGATGGTACTCAGCCGGTGAGCGATAACCAGCGAGGTCCTGCCCTGCATCACGCGGCGCAGAGCCCGTTGAATCATCCGTTCCGATTCGCTGTCGAGAGAGCTGGTAGCTTCGTCCAGAACCAGAATGGCAGGATTCTTGAGCACAGCCCGGGCAATGGCCACACGCTGCCGCTGGCCGCTGCTAAGCTTGAGACCGGCTTCGCCAATCTGGGTGTCGTATCCCTCGGGCATATCGCGGACCAGCTTGTGGAGTTCAGCCACCTTGGCTGCGTCCACGATCTGGTCCATAGTAGCCCGCGGCTTACCGTAGGCGATGTTCTCAGCAATACTGGCCTTGAACAAGACGGGCTCCTGGGGGACAACGGCTATATTCCTGCGGAGGTCGGCGAGGCGAATGTTGCGGATGTCGAGACCATCTATGAGCACCTGTCCGTCGGTGGGATCGTAAAAGCGAAACAGCAGCTTGGCGACCGTGGTTTTGCCGGCTCCGGTATGCCCGACCAAGGCGAGCATTTGCCCCGGCTGAGCCGTGAAGCTCACATCCTCCAAGGCATATTCCGAGCCCCCCAGTGTATCGGACGACTTTTGGCCCTGTTCGGGGCCACGGCAGCCGTACTTGAACCACAAGTTGCGGAACTCAATTTGTCCGATGAGCCTTTCCATACTACGGGCAGCAGGGCTATCCTGTATGTCCGGCTGGGCCTGCATGACCTCCTTGACTCGGCGAACCGAGATCATGGATTGTTCGACCTCGTTAAATAGATCCGAAAAGTTGACTGCCGGGCCCAGCAAGTAGAGGGTGTAAGCTACGAAGGCCAGCACTTGGCCGTAGCTCATGCGGCCGTCGATTACCAGCCAACAGCCCAAGAACAGGATGGTCGCCTGGGCTACGACCTGTACCATTACCGAACCGCTATTGAACAAGCCGCCCCAGATATTGGTCCGAATCCCCAGCCGCAGGGCATCGTGGCACTGAGCGGTGTACTGCTTGGTTTCCCGGTGTTCCTGACCAAAGCTCTTGACCACCAAAGCCCCTTCGAGGTTCTGCTGCAGGGAGTCGGATATATCATCCCTTTTGCTGCGGAGGCTTTCGTTGGCCTGGCGGATGCGCCGGACACAAATGCGGTAATTCAGGACATACAAGGGCAAGAACAGCAGGGCCCCGATAGTCAGTCGCCAGTTGACCATGAACATCACCGTAAGGGCGAAGGCACAGCCGGCGGCGTCCATCACAGCCTGGACCATCTGGGAGGTGCAGAGGTTTTGCACCTGGGTTACATCACCCATCAGACGTTCGAGAACCATGCCCGTGCTATGGTGATGAAAATAATTCAAGCTTAGACGTTGCAGCCGCCGGTACATTGCCAGGCGCATGTCAAAGGCAATCCTGCGGGAAACCCATTGGATCAGATAGACAGCCAGCAGGTCGGACAAACCACTGACCAGAGCATGGGCGATGAGCAGCCCGATCATCAGGCCGAGTAGCCCCCAGAGCCCCTGGCCCGCTACACGATCAATCAACACGGCCAAAATCAAGGGGGGCAAGAGGCGCAGAATGGAGTTGCATACGGTCAGGCTGA
>DAOVKO010000084.1 GCA_030631725.1 Actinomycetes bacterium
GGCCATCGAAAAGTTCAGCCCCCTCGGCATCGACCAGTTATTACTCACCAAGCTCGACGAGGTGATCTCTCTTTCTCCGGTTCTCAACGTCTTTGCCAGCCTGGCTTCCGGACGCATGAATGCTTCGGCCATTCCCCTTTCCTACATTACCGCCGGCCAGGACGTCCCCGACGATATCGAAGTAGCTTCTGCCCGCGATTTGGCCGCTCGTATTCTCGAGGAGCACCGTGATTAGTTTCGACCAGGCCCATCACCTTCGTCGGCTGGCTAAGGCCACCGTGGCCCAGGCTCGCGTTGTCTGTCTGGTTTCCGGCAAGGGCGGCGTCGGCAAAAGCAATCTGGCCGCAAATCTCGCCCTTGGCCTGGCCTCCGCTGGACGACGCATCGTCCTGGTCGATGCCGACCTGGCCCTGGCAAATCTCGACATCCTCTTCGACCTGCCCCCCGGACCAAATCTTTCGACTTTACTAAAGAGCCCCCACAATCCTGCCGAAATAACTACTGACATTGCGCCTGGACTACGTTTAGTCCCTGGCGCCTCAGGGCTTACAGCTCTGGCCGATCTGTCTGATTTTCACCGGGCCCGGCTCATCAGTTTCTTGGATTCTCTGGAGAGATCTGCCGATTTTCTGATCGTCGATGCCAGCGCCGGCCTATCCAGCAATGTCTTGTCTTTTGCCGCTGTCGCTGATGATGTCCTGGTGCTGACTACTCCCGAGCCCCCAGCCATCACCGACGCTTATGCGGTTATCAAGGTCTTGCTGATGGAACGACAGCTCAGCAGCATCCTTTTGGTGGTCAACATGGCCAAAAATGTTTCCCAGGTACGCAGCGTCCACGCCCGCATTGCCGGGGCCGCTCGCAAGTTCCTTCATTTCGATCTGCCTTTAGCCGGTTTCGTGCTCTACGACCGGCATGTTCCTTTAGCTGTAACTGCTCGTCGACCTTTCATGTGGAGTTTTCCACGCTGCCGGGCTGCTCGGCAGGTACACCGTTTAGCCAAACGACTGCTGAACTCCCAGCCGCCCTTGCGATCGGCTCAGCCCCAGGAGCCTTTTTTGCTCCGGGCCGCCAATTGCCTTTTGTAGTTGGCCTGCACTGCTTGCTAGCTGCTGTTTCGCATCTGAGGATTCGTATCTGACAGGAGTTTACACATGCCCGCTACTAATTCCAAGACCACTCAGGACCTTACCGCAGTTTGGCAGGATTACCGCAAAAATGCCTCCCAGGAGCTTCGCAACATGCTCTTGACCCATTTCCTGCCTTTGGTCAAGTTCAATGCCGAACGCTTGGCCGCCAAACTGCCCGGCGAGGTTGAGCTCGACGACCTTATCAGTGCCGGGACCTTTGGCCTCCTGGACGCCATCGAGGCCTTTGATCCTGAGCGGGGCATCAAGTTTGAAACCTACTGCGCCCCTCGTATCCGCGGGGCCATCCTCGACGAGATCCGCTCTATGGACTGGGTCCCCCGATTAGTCCGGGCCCGCGGACGCAAGCTCCAAACCACCACCCAGGCCTTGCGCGCTGAGTTTGGACGCCTACCCAGCAACAATGAGATTGCCCAGCGGATGGGTGTATCTATGAGGGAGTTGAACAAAATTATCCGCGACGCCCACGCCGTCTCCCAGGTCTCCTTCAATCGCAAATGGTTTGACAGCAACGGCTCCAGACAGATCGAGGAGATCGACATTCTTAAAGACCCCAAGGGCAGCGACCCCGTACAGCAGGCCCATCGCCGCGATCTCAAGTCTTTGATTACCAAGGGCTTCTCACGCACCGAAAGCTTGATTATTACCCTCTATTATTATGAGGGCATGACCATGAAGGAGATCGGCGCCACCCTCGATTTGTCCGAGTCTCGCGTCTCCCAGATTCACTCCTCGATCCTCGATCGCCTCAAGGATCAGCTGGCCAACCGCAAGAGCCAATTGCATGTTTAGGCAGCGGCCCTGACATATCGGACCCCCAGCCCCTCACGAACTCAAAAAAAGCAATACCTAAATATCACCCTTCCATAACTAATACCGCCTTCTGTTTCTGCCGATTATTCAAAGAGTTCGCAACTGGAGGCTGTGTCGCTTAGACTTGTGTGGCCCAACATTTCGCTCACATATTCGGGCCAGCTTGTTTTAGCGACCCTGGGGGAGCGCAGACCGAGCCAGCTATATCCGGCCGCTCGGCTGTGTCCGGTTCGCACGTTTCTCCAAAGGGAAGCTTGACAACCTATGCTATCCAGCCTAAGATTTTCAGGCCGTTCTAGTCCCAATCATTCCGCCGGAGTCGCTCTTGTTGCTGATGAACAGGCGAGTTGCTCATACAGTCAGGTCTCTGCTGACTCGGTGCGGGACGAGGCCATGAAGATTCTGATGCTGGGCTGGGAGTTTCCTCCTTACATCTCCGGGGGCCTGGGGACGGCCTGTTACGGCCTGACCAAGGGTATGAGTCAGATCGGTGCCCAGGTCTTGTTCGTTCTGCCTCGTCCGGCTGGCGGTCAAGGCGGCTCTCGCATCCAAATACTCAGCCCTTCCGACCTCCAGGCAATCAACGCTGCCTCGGCTGACATCCCTGCCGACATGCCCAACGTTACCATCAAAGCCGTTGACGCTCTTCTTCAGCCCTACACCGGACAGGCCCAGCACGCCCGGCACCTGGCCGACTTGCAGGCCATCCACCAGGCCGGCCAACCGGCCGGAGGACACCAGCCCGCAGACTTTGTTGACCTGCCCCCCTCGGCTGTTCACTACCACGGCGACCTGCTCAAAGAGGTCCGCCGCTATGCCCAGCTGGTTGCCAATCTCGCCGGCGAGCACAGCTTCGACATCATTCACGCCCACGACTGGATGACCTACCCCGCGGGAATCGCCCTGGCCAGAGCCACCCAAAAACCCCTGGTTGTTCATATCCACTCCACCGAGTTCGACCGTTCCGGAAAACACGTCAACCAGGCCGTCTATGATATTGAGCGGCAGGGAATGCATGCCGCCGACCATGTTATTGCCGTCTCCCACCTGACCAAGAGCATTTGTACGGCTCGCTATGGCATCCCCGCGGACAAAATCGAAGTGGTCTATAATGCCATCCTCAACGGCTACCAGCCGCTCAACGGCCAGCGGGTCACCATCGCCAAGGGGGAGAAAATCGTCCTTTTCCTTGGCCGAATCACCATGCAGAAAGGGCCCGAGTACTTCCTCGCCGCCGCCAAAAAGGTCCTTGGGGTTATGGAAAACGTCAAGTTCATCATGGCCGGCTCTGGCGACATGACCCGACGAAGCATCGAGCTCGCCGCCGCCATGGGTATCGGGCACAAGGTCCTTTTCCCCGGCTTCCTCAGAGGCCAGGACGTCGAAAAGGTCTATCGCATGGCCGATTTGTATGTCATGCCCTCTGTTTCCGAGCCCTTTGGCATTGCACCACTTGAGGCCATGAGTAACGACGTGCCGGTCATCATCTCGAAGCAGTCCGGCGTGAGTGAGCTGCTCACTCACGTCCTCAGCGTTGATTTCTGGGACATCGATGAAATGGCCAACAAAATTGTTGCTGTCCTCAGGCATCCGCCCTTGCAGGCTACCCTCCGCCAGCACGGAAGTTTCGAAGTCCGCAAGCTTTCCTGGCAGGATTCCGCCCAGCAGTGTATAAGGGTCTACCAGTCCGTGCTCTCCGCCCGGCCGAACAGTCCCGCTGAGCCCTTGGCGAATCCGGCCTGAACGTCATGGACGACAAGCGATTACTATTGTAGTCCCACAGGATTGCCATGGCCTCTGTTTGCTTCTACTTTCAAGTCCACCAGCCATATCGGCTCAGACGATACACCATTTTTGATTCCGACGCCGATTATTTTGACGAATATCACAATAAGCAGATTATCCACAAGGTAGCCGAAAAGTGCTATTTGCCCGCCAATAAACTCATTCTCGATCTCATCCGCAAATACGAGGGACGTTTCAAGGTCGCCTATTCCTGCACCGGCGTACTCATCGAACAGCTCGAACAATACGCCCCCGAGGTCATGAGCACCTTTTACGCCCTGGCCGATACCGGCTCGGTCGAGTTCCTCGCCGAAACTTACTACCATTCGCTTGCCTTCCTCCACTCCCGCAAAGAGTTTGCCGAGCAGGTCAGCCTTCACTGTGACCTCATCGAGCATCATTTCAAGCAGCGCCCCAGCGTCTTTCGCAACACCGAGCTCATCTACAACAATGATTTAGCCGCCTTCGTAGCCCAGATGGGTTATCGAGGCATTTTGGTCGAGGGTGCCGACCACATCCTTGGCTACCGTTCGCCGAACTTTCTCTACCATCCGCCCGGCAACCCGAACACTACTTTACTGCTGAAAAACTATCGTCTTTCCGATGACATTGCTTTTCGGTTTTCCCAGCGCAGCTGGGCCGAATGGCCGCTAACCAGCGAAAAATTCGCCGACTGGGTCCACCAGGTCAACGGCAACGGTTATACCGTCAATCTCTTTATGGACTATGAAACTTTTGGCGAGCACCAATGGGCCGACACCGGCATTTTCACTTTTCTCGAGCACTTGCCCGAGCGAATCTTCGACCATCCTGATGACGACTTCAAAACACCTTCCGAACTCGTCCAGACCCATCAGCCTTCCGGTGAACTGGACGTGCCCTACATGATCTCCTGGGCCGACACCGAGCGAGACCTCTCCGCTTGGCTGGGAAATGCCATGCAGTCGAATGCCCTTTATGAGCTCTACCGTCTCGAGCAGCAGGTCAAGGATTCGCACGATGACGATATTCTCCGGGACTGGCGAAAGTTGCAGACTTCCGACCATTTCTACTATATGTGCACCAAGTATTTTGCCGACGGTGACGTCCACAAATACTTCAATCCCTACGAATCCCCCTATGATTCCTACATCAATTTCATGAACGTCTTGGACAATCTCCGGGCTCGCCTCCGCTGATAGGCCCCAGACTTGAGGAAGAAAGGCTCGAGGCTTGTTCATTGGTTATTAGTCATCAGCTATTAGTTATTAGTTATTGCCAAGAGGCCAAGACTTCAGAGCAAATAACAAATAACGTAACCGTTCAGGGCCTATAAAGTGCGCTTCTCTGTCAGTGCGAGGGAGCGCCGGTCCCGACTGGTCGGGAGGGCGACCGCGGCCCTCTATGGCATGTCTGGATCCCCGCCTGCGCGGGGATGACAAAGAAGGGGCAGGGATGACAAAGAAGATGGATCCCCGCCTGCGCGGGGATGACAAAGAAGGGGCGGGGATGACAAAAAAGAGGCGGGGATGATAATATGCCATCACCCAAGGAATAATCTAGCTACAAACATGACATGCACCCGGCCTCAGGCCTCTTTTTTTTGTCCTTGACACCCCTTCCCCAGGGCCTATCATGGCCTTAGGCTGCGGTTATCCAGTATTGCACGGGCCCCTGGGCTCCTGTATACTATTGGCCGCAATGTGGTTATTGGAATTGGATTCTCTTTTGTAGCCGGGGAGGTTGCCGTGAGCACTCTCAATAGAATTCTCATTGTCATTCTGGTTGTGTTGGCCATCACCCACAGTGCCGTTCTCTTGACCTATCTCTCTCAGCAGCAGTCCTGGAAGACCTTGGCTCTGGAGAAATCTGAGACGGTGGATACCCTGCTGGCTGAGCTCAAGAGCGAAGGTATAGCCAATACCCAGACTCGGGACCAGCTTCGCAAGGAAAAGAAGGCTCTCCAGGACCAGCTTCGCGATGCCAAAAGCCGTCTTGAGCGGGCAAACACTGATCTGACCAACGCTCGGTTTAAGCTTGGACAGCTCACCAGCGCCAACGAACGTTTTAGCCAGCGGTTGGCCAACTTCGATGCTTCCTTGACCCGGGCTCAGCAGGCTCGCGATCACGCTAACGACCAGCTCGACCGTGCCAGGAATACCTCCAGCGAGCTCAAGGCCGAAAATGCCCGGCTCGAAAGGCAAGTTGCCGACCTCTTGCGCGATGTGATGGTCCTGGATGCTGAGGTCCGCCGCAAGAAGGAGCAGATTGCCGCTTTGCAGGAGGATATTCGCAAAGCCAGCGACCGGACGACTGTACGTGCCCCTGTTGCTGTTTCCGTCCGCCCCGCTCCTCTTCTGGCTCGCCGGCCAATTAACGGTAAGGTTGTAGCCGTCAATCTGGACGCCAAAATTGCCACGGTTAACGTCGGCTCGATTGCCGGCGTTTCCGAAGGAACCAAGTTCACAATTTACGATGATGATTATGTGGGCAACCTCAACATCACCCGCGTCTTTCGCGATGAATCTCTGGGCACCATACTTATGTCCGCCAGACCTGTTGAGGTCGGAGACGAGGTGTCCACCAGCCCGCTAAAGTAGAACCAGGACCCGCTCTTCTTGGTAATAGATGATGGCCGATTCTGACCAGCAGCTTAGTGTTCCCCCCGATCAGTCGCAAAGTCCCTCGCTCTTCGTAGCCGTCGTTTCTGACAGTTATACTTTGCTCCTGGTAGTCGCTCTGTTAGTTTTATTTGTTAGCTTGGTCGTTCTGGTCGGCTTTTGGATTGGCCACTACGGACTGGGCTCCAAGCCCGTCATCGGCCAGATAACTGGTGTATCTGCCAATCAGGCCCATGCCAAGCTTGCTGACCTTAGCCACGACGGTCCCAGAGTTATTCTCGCCAAAGGAGATACGGTCGTCTTTTCGCCCATCGAGAGAACGCGCTGAGTTTTCTCGGCCCCTCGTCCTTAGGTCGCCTTTTGTTGAGGTCTTCGCAAAATGCCTGAAATGATGCCCCAGGGCTCAGTCGAGCCGGTCCCCGACGTTACTAGTTTCCTCTTGCTGGTCGCTGTGCTGGCTTTGCTCGTCTGTACCATATATCTTGTTTATCTGGGCTGCACTTCCTTTGGGGCCCATACGTTTTTTCGCGCTATTTATTCCACAACGCGGATTCCGGAGATCGCCGCCTCGGCTTTTGCCCCTCTCTGATAGTCTTGGGCCGCAGAGGCTTCTTCATTTATCGGACTCTGGCCTCAAGGCCCCGATTTACTCGGCCGGCAGATTGGGCCTTGCCCCTGGCCAAGCTTGCCTTCGCCACGGTGGATTTGGCTCTTCCATATCTTCCGGACTTGGGTTAGAATGTCCGACCAATTGGGGCCTCAAGCCTGATTAATAGGAGTCTGCATGTGAATCTCGACTCACTTCTTGGCTTCTTCTCTGTGGACATGGGCATTGACCTGGGTACTTCCAACACCCTTGTTTGCATCCGTAATCAAGGCATTGTCCTCAATGAGCCCTCTGTGGTAGCCGTGCGTAAAGGCACCAATCAGGTCGTCCAAAACGGCCAAGCCGTCGGTTTCGTGGCCAAAGAAATGCTGGGAAAAACCCCCGGGTCCATAACGGCCATCAGGCCCTTGAAGGACGGCGTCATTGCTGACTTTGACATCACCGAGGCCATGCTCTCCTATTTCATCCGCAAGGCTCACGGTAGGGTCGGCTTCATCAGACCTCGGGTCAGGGTGGTCATTGCCATTCCTTCCGGGGTCACCGCCGTCGAAAAGCGGGCCGTCCTCAACTCTGCCGAACGCGCCGGCGCTCGTCGAGTTTATCTCGTTGAAGAGCCCTTGGCCGCGGCCATCGGCGCCAACCTCCCCATTCGCGAAGCCACCGGCTCCATGATCGTCGATATTGGTGGCGGTACCACGGAGGTCGCTGTCCTCTCTCTCGGAGACATCGCCGTCTGCCAGTCCACTCGCGTTGCCGGAGACGACATGGACGAGGCCATCGGCAATCACATGAAACGCAATTACAACCTTATGATTGGCGAGCAGACCGCCGAAAAAATAAAAATCCAGATCGGCTCAGCCGCACCTCTCGACGAGGAGCTCTCCATGGAGGTCCGAGGCCGGGACATGGTTTCCGGACTGCCCCGCAAAACCACCGTTACTTCCGAGGAAATCCGCGAGTGTCTAAAAGACCCCCTCGGCCAGATTGTTGACTTGGTCATGCGCACTCTCGACAAGATCGAGCCCGAGCTCTCCGCCGATTTGGTCGACAATGGCGTGGTCTTAGCCGGCGGCAGTGCCTTGCTCCGCGGGATTGACCGTATCATCAGTCAGTCCACCGGCTTGGACGTCAGGATTACCGAGGAGCCCCTCTTCTGCGTCGCCCGGGGTACCAGCGTCTATCTCGAGCATCTCGAGCAGTGGAAGGAAACCCTGCAGTCCGACCAGGAAACCTACTAATCTACGCCTGCCACATCGACGATCCACTCTCAGCTTGTCTCTTGTCTTGTCCAGCCCTGGGGCCTATCATCTTGATATGCGCCGGTTGAATCTTTCTGCATCCACCGTTTTTGCCATTCTGATGGTCCTTTCTTTCCTGGCCCTTTTCTTGCCTCCCGGATGCCTGAACCCTTTTCGCGCCGTTGTCAATTCCCTCATCACTCCCCCGGCCGTCGCTGTCAACCGCATATTGCGATATTTCTCCAGCTCCCAAGATCCTCTACCGCCGGCGGCTTCCGCCCAGACACGGGAGCTTCTCGATCGCATCCGCCTTCTGGAACGGCAAAACGCTTTCTTGCAC
>DAOVKO010000114.1 GCA_030631725.1 Actinomycetes bacterium
CTCGGCCTGGTCATCTGTGCTCATCCCTTCAAGAAACAGGTCAGTCGCCTCATCCGTCAGCTCGGTCAGTTTCTCGATACCGTCATAATCAAACAGGCCCCAATCTTCGCGTTTTTGCATCAGTCGCATCAGTCGTGACCGGGCCAGTTCCAGATTCAGATTATAAGGCTCGTCCCGTTCCTCCAGACGGGTAGTGTTCATCATGAACTGCCCTATGCCGTCCACCGGCCAAAGCAGGCTCAGCCCTGCCAACCCCGGGCTGTGTTTGCTGCATTGCAGCAGATTATCACTATAGACGATTTCTGCCGGAGCAGGTATGTCGTCTTGCCCGAAAAGGTACGCCCCACGCAGCAGCAGCCTCTTGGGACGTCGGCCTTTGATGTGCACCTCAAAGCTGAGCATCGCCTCGCTGATCTCCGATCAATCCCGCCAAAACTCGGTAAGAAAGGCTCCCATCTTTTCACATTCCCAAGACACATCCCTGGGAGCATCCCTCATTTGTCCTGCTATTGTAGCTATTAGACCGACCGACTCAAGCCTAATCCATCTGCAACTCTTGCAATTTAGCATGGTGCCCCGTCGGTTCCGGTCGCACTCAAAAGGGGTGGATTATGCCTGCTACTCGGGTTACAATGCCCCAACCACGGATTGATATCTTCAGTAGGAAGCGTTTGTGGACCCCAGCAGGATATATACCCATCAACTGGACAACGGCTTTGTTTTTGTAGCCGAACACATGGAGGCCGTCTCCTCGGCCTCCTTTACCTTTCTGCTGCCTGCCGGGGCCAAGCACGACCCTGCCGATGGCCTGGGATCGGCCGCTGTCCTGCTCGACTGGCTCTTCCGCGGAGCCGGAAACCTGGATTCCCGCCAGCTCGACAGTCTTCTCGACGGTCTGGGATTGCATCGCGAAAGCTCCGTAGCCGCCGAGTACACCGTCCTCGGCGGAGCCCTCTTGGGCGACAACCTCCACCAGGCCCTCGACGCCTATGCCGATATCATCCGTCGCCCCCATCTGCCCGCCGAGCAGTTCGACCTCTCCCGTCAGCTTGTCCTCCAGCAGTTGGCCAGCCAGGACGACGATCCCCGCAGCAAGCTCATGGTCGAGCTTCGCAAACGCCACTTTCCCGAGCCGCTCGGCCGAAATCCCCTCGGGGTTCCAGACCAGTTATCATCCTTGCGGAGTTCCACGGTGGCCGATCTTCACCAAGAATCCTATCTTCCCGACCGAGCCATCCTGGCCGTAGCCGGCAGCTTCGATTGGCCCAAGCTCCGTGAAAAAGTTTCTTCCCTCTTTGCCGGCTGGTCAGGTCAGCCCTCCCCCGAGCCGGACCTCGGCGCAGCCGGGCCCAAAACTGACCACATCGATCAGCAAACGGCCCAGACCCAGATCGGCATTGCCTACGATTCAGTCCCGCCAACTCATCCGGGCTATTACCAGGCCTGCTTGGCCGTAGCCGTCCTTTCCGGGGGAATGAGCGGGCGGCTCTTCACCGAGGTCCGAGAGAAGCGAGGCCTGTGTTATCACGTTGCCGCCAGGCACCGCGTGCTCAAGGGACGCGGCACGGTGCTCTGTTATGCCGGCACTGCTGCCGAGCGAGCCCAGCAAACCCTCGAAGTCACCCTCGCCGAGCTCAAGCGTCTGCCCGAAGGTATCACCCAGGCCGAGCTCGGCCGGGCCAAGATCGGCCTCAAGGCCAGCCTTATCATGCAGGGCGAATCCACCACTGCTCGCTCGGCGTCTGCTGCCGCTGATTATTATCATCTTGCCCGGGTTCGCTCTCTCGATGAGATTAGCGACGCCATCGACGCCGTCCGCGTTGCCGACCTGCTCGATCATCTACAGCAGTTCCCTCCAACTGACTTTACTATTCTCTCCCTGGGCAGCAAAAAACTGGAGGTTCCATGCTGAAGTTTCACCAGGCCAAGCTAGACAACGGCCTGCAAGTCGTCGCCGAATCCTCCGATACCGCCCGCTCCGTGGCCTTCGGGTTCTTCATCCGCACCGGTGGCCGGGACGAACTCACTCCGGAAATCGGCCTGAGCCATTTTCTCGAACATATGATGTTCAAAGGAACCGACCGCCGCAGTGCCCACGACGTCAACCGTGAGTTTGACGAAATGGGCGCCAAGTACAATGCCTTCACCTCCAACGAAAACACCGTTTATTACGGAAACGTTCTGCCGGAGTTCCTGCCTCGCTTGGCCGACCTTTTAGCAGACATGATGCGTCCTTCCTTGCGGCAGGAAGATTTCGACATGGAGAAAAAGGTCATCCTGGAGGAGATGGCCATGTACGAAGATTTGCCGCAGCACGATTTGGCCGACAAGGCCCTCAAAACTCATTTCGGCGAGCACGCCCTGGGCAACCCGGTCATTGGCACCAAGCAGAGCATTACCGAGCTAACCTCAGTCCAGATGCACGACTATTTCAGCAGACGCTACGCCGCCGGCAATATGCTCGCCGTCGCTGCCGGGGCCTTGGATTTCGGCCAATTCGTCGATTTGATTTCCGAACGCTGCAGCCAATGGGACAAGCTCGCGGCCCGACGCGAGCTCATGCCAGCAAAACCCTCTCTGGGCACTCAGACTTTCCAGAAGACCACCCTTACTCGCCAACACTTGCTTCTTCTCTCCCCTGCTCCCAGTGCCCAGGCCCCGGACCGATTTGCCGCAGCCATATTAGCCAACACCGTCGGCGACGAGACCGGCAGTCGGTATTTCTGGGCCCTGGTCGAGCCCGCCCTGGCCGATGTGGCCTGTTGCGCTTATCAACCGCTCGACGGTGCCGGGATGTTCATGAGTTATTTCTGCTGCGATCCGGATCAGGCCGAGAAGGTCGTCAAGATAGCCCGCGCAGAGCTGACCCGCCTCGTCCAGGATGGCATTACTTCCGACGAGCTCACCCGTTCAGCCAACAAAACCGCCTCAGCTCTTACCCTCAGCTCGGAGGTCCCCATGGGCCGCTTCGTCTCTCTGGGAATGAACTGGCAATACCTGCAGCAGTATCGCAGCCTGGCTGCGGATTTGGATTCCATTCGCGCCGTAACCGCCGATCAGGTCAATAGATTAGCTCGCGAACTCACTATCAACCGCACCACCACCGTCGCCCTCGGCCCCCTCGAAAAAGTCGTTTAGCTATTGGCCTGTCGGCTCTAATGGAGGAGATTCACCATGCTCGAGGGGAAACGCAGCAAGCGGACCATGGCTCTTCGCATGACAGCAGCCGCCTACGGCCTGGCCGTGGCAGTTGTCTTTGCCGTGGTCGGCACGATTCACCTGGAAAGCAAGGCTACAGTGGAGGGCCAGATCAATCGCAGCTACGAAGTAAGCCTGCCGGAAGGTTGGGAGCGGTATCTCTCCGTCGGAAAGCTTACCGTGATCGGTGAACCATTCTACGGCATTCGCCATAAGTCTTTCGGATTGTGCCCGGTGCTTCGCGTGCAATGGTCGTTGGAGAATCTCTCGTCAGAGCCACTGTATTTCAAGATGAACTACAGGGGCAAAAACCCAGCCGGTCCAGGAGGGACAGGCTTCGGAGTGGGCTACGTCCTTGACGCGCATGAGTGTCGCACCATCGAGGACATCGTGCCTGTCTTCTCAGCGAAGGTGGCCGCACCCTTGAAAATCTACCTGATCAAGTTATGGACGCCGAAAGAGAGACTGGAACCCACAGAAAGGCATGTGGGGGTCACTATTGGGCCGTTGAAGGCAACTGGACTATTGACTAATGACCTGATAGCCGGGAATGAGAGAAACACTCATTTCAACATCAAACAGGTCCAATTGACCCATTCCAAAGCGAAAGGCAATATGCTGAAGGCTACCGTGAGCAATAAGACTAACGACGAACTCCAATTGGCTGTCCAAGTGGCTGTTGGCGATCCCGCCAAAGCCGACTTTGCCCAAGTAGAGAGCCTATTGATGAAGAGCAAGGGCTCCTTTACCGAAGCAACCGTAACAATCAACCCCCATCGTGATACCACTATTAACGTGCCATATACAGTGCCTTCCGACGCCGGTTCGAACCCGCTACTGGCGTTCAGGCTTTTCGAGCTAACAGAGACGCTCGCGCCAGCCCTGATCAAGTCTTTGAGCCTGACTGAGCGTGACATGCGACATTATCGCAGTACTCGACTCGTATATTGGGGCCGGTTCGACTTGCTCAAGGCTGCTGACAAAGGTCTAGCATCGCTTCCTAGTTACGTCCCAGTTGAGGAGCGTGCCAAACTTACTGGCGAAAAACGCTCGAAACATTTGGTGTTTCGATATCGCCCGAACTCCTACGCGGCGCGAAACATAAACGAAGCCATCAAAAACCGCGAGGAGGCCTACGACAAACTGAGCTCCACGCTACGGATGGAGCTCCCCAGGACAGTTAGGATTGATCTGTATCCGGACATGGAGTCTAAGGCGCTTGGTAGCGGAACTAAATGGACTCCCGCCAATACGGTCACTGGCACGCACATCGCCGAGGTATGCAATGAAGGATATCAGTGCGACCCCTACCACGAACTGGCTCACATCTTTTCGTTCCACTTTGGTGGTGCCACCGGCGGCCTCTGCGAGGCCTTTGCTGTTTACTTTGAGCCAAACAACATGACTGTGGATGCCTGCAGGGAGAGAGTGCTAAGCGAGCTCAGCGAAGGCAAACTGCAGCCTTTGCGTGAAATACTGCGTACGGAGGGGACCACTAACGCTAACGTGCTGCTCGTTCACTATCTGCTCAATCGCGATCTCAACAAGTTCAAGAATCTTTACGTCGCCACTACGCGAGCCAAAGACATGGAAGAGCTGGAAAAAGCCATACACGAAATCTACGGAACGGACACGGAGGGGCTGGAACAACAGTGGCTTGATTGGCTGAGGAAATAGTAGCCGCAAAGTAAGAGCCTTTCAGAACGACCTCTACAACAAGTACGGGTTTGGTTAGGAGCGAGGGGTCTGCACCTTCCTGCAGATTCGGGCCCGGCTGAATTGAGCAAAGCATCCCCCTAGCCAGTCAAAGGTCAATAGCTTTTTTCAGGAATCCATCCTTAGCAGCAGCTTAATACTCTCTGGCTCGGCGGCAAATTTCAAGGCTTCCTCGACCTGCTCAAGCGGGAAAGTCCGACTGATCAGCCCAGATGTGTCGATCTGGCCTTTACAGAGGCTCTCGATGGCATCACTTAAGGTACCGCAGCGGCACGTCTAGTGGACAACCCCGTGGTCAGATATCCAGACTGGTCACCGGATGGAGAATCTCTCGTGTACGCCACAGCTTATTACTTTTCAGAAGGCGGCGGGGACGGTCTAGCCCTTGGCGAGATTCGCGGGAGGCAGGTACGTAATGAGGAAGGTAGCCTGCTGGAGAAGTTCTCTGAGCCCAAAAGCGTGGCTGGAATCCTGTTTGATCAATTTGGTACCAGGATTCGTTGTCTGCGCGATGGACGCATTCTTTTCTCAGCCTATGAGATCCACTTGCCGACAACAGGGGCGGATATGCCTAGTCGTCTTTCATTGTTTGCTGTTGACCCTGCGAAACAACCGACCGTAATACGTATTCTCCCTCGCGGGGCGGAACTGGAAGTAGCAGATATGGTCAATCTCTTCGAAGTTAGCCCGGATGAGACCAGGCTAGCTATTGTTGGTGCTAAAAGACAAGTTACGGTCCTGACCCTGGCCACCGGCCAGGTATTGACCGTTCAACCGGACGAGGAACCAAGAAGAGGAATTGGTGAAACCAAAATCCGAACAATACCCAAGTGGAGATCAGCCAACGAATTGTGTTTTGCGGTTCCACCCGGATCGAAGTACGGCTCCCCCAACCGAGCAGAGGTTGTCTTATGGTCGCCAGATGGATACAGATGCATAAGCAAAGATTGGCCGGATTCTCTTACGTCTATCCTGCGTGACTAGTTCCCTGACAGTTTGGGGGCAGTGGCCTTAGGAAGATGATCCTGGTTTGTCGGAAGACTGAGTGGGCAGGCCCAGCTTGGCTCGAATCATGGCGTAGAGCTCATCAAAAAAGTCCAGGTTGTATTCATCCAGCTTCAGGGTGGCTGACTCACCCGACGATGTGCGGTACTTGATGTACAAGTAGCCCTTCTTGGCTAAGGCGCTGGTGTCGATGTCCTCGATCTGGTCCCAAGCGATAGGTGCTTGGCCGTTGATACTGATGCCGGTCTGCTCGTCGGCCTCGATACGGAATCGCAGAGCCCTTATGGCATAGAAAAGAGCGATAATACCCAGAACAGCCAAAACCGGAACAGCATAGAGGTTAAACTGGCGACTGGACTCCTTCATGCTCTCTTTGTACAAGGCGTCATACAAACACCAGAGGAGCAAACCAAAGCACAAGACGGTAGCGATGAAAAGTTTAACGACCCGTTCCTTGGTGGATTTGAGTATTAGGGCCATGATTGCATCCTTAGTATTGCCGGGCGAGTATTCCCACAGCAGGTCCAAGAGCACTAATTAGTTACTGTTGCGGAAAGCCGACATCGTTATGTCACCCCTGCCCCGCATCAAGTGCGGGATAAACTCCAGCAGGGGTCCACGGTCTAAAAACTGGATTCCCGCCTTCGCGGGAATGACAAAATGTTGTTTCCGCAACAATGGCTAATTATACCGCGGGGCTGGGTCTGGAACAAGCATCACTTTCGCTGGTATGGGCCGCTTTTCCCGCCGGATTTTTCCAGCAGGCAAATGTCGGTGATCTCGATATCCTTTCCCAGGGCCTTGCACATATCATAAACGGTCAGGGCGGCTACGGAGACGGCGGTGAGGGCTTCCATCTCCAGACCGGTCCGGGC
>DAOVKO010000167.1 GCA_030631725.1 Actinomycetes bacterium
AGGGACGCCGTCCTTTTGCCCGCCGCCGGCGTCGCTCGTCGTCAATGATGCTCCCTGCATCGTATCCTCCTCGCTTCTAGGCGGCAACCAAAATTCCAGGCGTCGCGGCCGCGCCAGGTCTTGTTAGAGTGCCTTAAATCTGCCCTCTTTGCTCTAGTCAATGCCGTTGCTTGTCGCCTTGGTTCCCCGCTTCCAACCCGTTGCCCGGCCGGCACCATGGAACCTCCATTCTTGCCTTTGGGGATATCCACTATTGACTCCGGCCTGGTTTACCTGCTAAAATCCCTGCTTGACCAAGGTGAGCAGACTGCCGGCTCGACCATTGTCTGACGTCTTGCTTTCGTCTCAGTGATGTAGGCACCACGCTGGTCCGCGTCGTTTTGTTCCCTGTGATTAGGAAACACCCAATGGCAAATTCGGATATCGAAAAGAAAGTACTGAATCAGCAGGTTGCCTCCGTGAGCAAAGTCGCGGTTGCCTATTCCGGCGGCTTGGATTCATCCTTGGCCATCGAGTTCCTGCGCCGCGTGTACAAGGCCGAGAAAATCGTGCCCATTACCATCGATGTCGGACAGGGCCAGGAGGAAATTGACCTCGGCAATGCCAAGGCCAAGCAATTAGGTATCCAGCCCATCATCATTGACGCCAAGGAGGAGTTCAGCACCCAGTGGCTCACCAAGGCCATCCGGGCCAATTCCGATTATAATGGCTATCCGGTCAGCACTTCTATGACCCGCCAGTTAGTGGCTCGCATCGTAGCTCTGGAAGCTCGCAAGCAAGGCTGCGACGCCGTCCTCGAAGGTTCCACCGGCAAGGGCAATGACCAGTATCGCATGCATAATGTATTCAAGTTTTTCGCTCCTGAGCTCACCGTCCTCGTGCCCGTGCGAGATTTTGACTTGACCCGCTCGCAGGAGGAAGAGCTTTGTCGTCTTTGGGGCGTCCCGGTTACCGAAGGCATAACCGGCGGTGACGACAAGACGCTCTGGTGCCGTTCGATTGCTTCCGGAGCCATCGATCTCGACCAGGTCCTCCCCGACGACATCTGGATGTGGTATGTTCCCCCGGCCAAGGCTCAGGACAAGCCCGAGTCGCTAACCCTGGAATTCGTCGAAGGTCTGCCCGTCAAGCTCAATGGCCAAGCCTTGCCCTTGGACGACCTGGTGTCCGAACTCAATCTCATAGCTGGACGCAGCGGCATCGGCCTGATCGACATGTTCGAGGACGGCATCATGTCCCTCAAGAGCCGCGAAATCTACGAAGCCCCCGCCGCCAAGGTGATCTTAAAGCTCCACCGCGACCTCGAGGCCCAGTGTCTGACCAAGGAGGAGATTCATTTCAAGAATATCGTCGAGGACCGCTGGGCCTACATGACTTACCACGGCGAATGGTATCACCCGCTCAAGAACGCTTTGGACGCTTTCATCTTAGCCACTCAGAACGTGGTCAACGGCCGGATCACCTCCTCGCTCTACAAAGGTAATATCGAAATTACCAAGCGGGTCTCCGATTCCTCACTCTTCAGCCGCGAAATCCGCTCCATAAAAGCCAGCGGCTTCGATCAGCGTTGGTCCGCGAACGCCGCCAAAATCCGCGGTTTGCCCTTCGAGATTTTGGCCAAACGCAGCGCGGCCATGCACAAAAAGTAATTGTTTCTACCCCCCCCCGGCCTGCGGGCCGGGGGGCTATCTGAAGAGAAACATCATGGCTCGACTCTGGGACAAAGGCTATAAGATTGATCAAGAGTTGCACCGCTTTACGGTCGGTGACGACCATCTCTTGGACTTGGCTCTAGTGGAGTCGGACTGTATCGCCTCGGCTGCTCATGCCCGGATGTTGGCCAAAATCGGCATCCTGAAACCAGACCAGGCCGATAAGTTGGTGGCCGAGTTGGCTGCCATTATCGGTGATGCCCGAGCCGGCAAATTCACTATTACATCTGAGCAGGAAGACTGCCACACGGCCATTGAGAACCGTTTGACCGAAAAACTCGGCGACTTGGGAAAACGCATTCACACCGCCCGCTCGCGGAACGACCAGGTTACTGCTGCTTTACGCATTTACGCCAAGGTTCGGCTGTTTGAGCTCATTCAAAATACCCTTGAGTTAGCCACCATCCTGCTCAATTTTGCCGACGAGCACCGCAACGTTCCCATGGTCGGCCGCACCCACATGCAGCGGGCCATGCCGTCCAGCCTGGCTCTCTGGGCCGCCGCTTATATGGAAAGTCTGCTCGATGACGTCGAAATGCTGATCTGTGCCTTCAAGCTCAATGATCAATGTCCTCTCGGCTCAGCCGCCAGCTATGGTGTGCCTTTGCCCATCGACCGCCAATACACTTCTGATTTACTTGGCTTCGCCCGTCTGACCAACAACGTGCTTTATGCCAACAATTCACGGGGCAAAATCGAGTCGGTCATTCTCTCTGCCTCCGCCCAGATCTGTACGGACCTCTCGCGTTTGGCTCAAGACCTGATTATCTTTTCCATGCCCGAGTTTGGATATTTCACCATCCCCCAGGAGCTCTGCACCGGCTCGAGTATCATGCCCCAGAAACGCAATCCCTGTGGCCTGGAGTTACTCCGTGCCAAGGCCCCCACCGTTACTGCTGCTTTGGCCGAAGTGCTCAACATTCTGACCGGTCTGCCGTCCGGCTACAACCGCGATCTCCAGCAGACCAAAGGGCCGTTTATGCGTGGCCTTAATACAACCATCGGCTGTGTTCGCGTAACCAAATTGACCATTGGTAAGCTCGAAGTCAACGAGTCGGCTTTACTGGCCGGTTTTGACCCCAGCGTTTTCGCCACCGATGCTGCCTTAGAGCTCGTAGCCAAGGGCATACCATTCCGCGACGCTTACCGACAGATTGCCAAGGATTTGAATAAGCTCGCTGACCGCGATCCTGCCGCTGCCATTTCTGCCCGCACTCACGTCGGCTCGACGGGCAACCTGAACCTCAAACAATCCGACCGGCGAATCGTCGAGGCTCACAAGTTCTTGACTGATTCTTCTCAGACCTTCCACAAAGCCGTTGAGAAGCTCTTCGGTCCTGACCTGGCCCCTCATTCCCCCCAGCATATTTAGCCCCCAGGTTTATCCTGGGGGTCTCTTCAGTATGTAGCCCCCGGTTTTACCGGGGATTAGCACATTATCCCCCCGGTTTTACTGTCGTCTTTTACGTTAGGGAAGAGCCCATTCAGCTTGACCGACCGTTGTACTGCGCCGCCAGTGCCAGCAGCGCTTTGTATGCCGGCTTGGGTGAATAGTTGCCGTTCAGCAGTCCTGAATAAGGCAAATTATGGGGATGGGCATCAGCCAGGTCTGTCCAGCATATGGATTCCACGAATGGTTTGGAGATCGCGATACGTACAAACTTCCGCAGCCATTCGGTTTGCAGTTCCTCGTCCCACGGGCGGTGCCAATAGCCGCCGCTCTTGGCCGTCAACGACCCGCCCCAGGCATCGCGCGGATCGGCCTTGCTGCTCGAAGGCACTTCTACTCCGGTTATGTGCAGCGGCTTGCCCAGCGAGGCAAACTCGTCCAACAGCGACGAAATCTGGAAAAAGTCCCGCATGAACAGTCCCCCCTGGCCGATCCCGAAGTGCAGCCTTACTCCCAAGGCATCGAAGTTCACTCCCCCCTGTACAGCCATATCCGCAAACATCACCGCTGGAACCGTCTGAACATCCTTGGCCCGATACTCTCCCCACGGCTCGATCAGTTCTATGATCGCATTGCAGCGTGGCATCAGGCGCTTAGTCGCCAGGGCTGCCACTCGGGTCAGCTCGATTAATTGCTCGAAGGAAAACTTGAAGGGATTCTCAGAGTTTAGCCCGCTGGCCACGTCCCAGGCCGCCACCCGATCACCGTAACGACTAACGGTTCGCTGAACGTGTTCGTACATTAAATCGCGGAGACCCTCGAAGTCATTTTCCCAAAGGTAAATCCAGTCGGGCAGGTTCCGGGCCGAAAGACTGATCAGCGGGCCACACCGCACCGGCAAATGTTGCTCGGCTAACCAACTGACCCATTTATCGGTTTGCTCCCAGTTGAACTCGCGTTCTCTGGGTTCCACGTCCCGCCAGTAGATCGGAAGGTAGAAATGGCCGAACCCTTCCAGCAGTCGTTCCTTGTAGCGTTTGCTGCTACAGGCCGGATTGATCCCACTGGCTATCCATGTGGGGTGAATTGTCCCCGCCTGCACTCTGCGGTCCAATAGCACGTTAGCACAGAAATCGGCCCATCGATCGGAAACATCCACCGATTTGGCCATCGACTCATCTGCCAGCTTGGCGGCCTTGGCCTGATCATCCGTGCTCATAGCTTCCAAAAACAGGTCCGTCGCTTCATCCGTCTGCTCGGCCAGTTTCTCGATACCGTCATAGTCAAACAGACCCCAGTCCTCGCGTTTTTGAAGCACTCGCATCAGTCGCGACCGGGCCAGTTCCAGATTCAGATTATAAGGCTCGTCCCGTTCCTCCAGACGCGTGGTGTTCATCATGAACTGTCCTATGCCGTCTACCGGCCAAAGCAGTGTCAGCCCTGCCAATCCCGGGCTGTGTTTACTGCATTGCAGTAGATTGTCACTATAAACGATCTCTGCCGGAGCAGGTATGTCATCTTGCCCGAAAAGGTACGCCCCACGCAGCAGCAGCCTCTTGGGACGTCGGCCTTTGATGTACACCTCAAAACTGAGCATCGCGTCTCGCTTCCCGTTTATTTCAAAGTATAAGCCGCTGTCTTTTTATCCAGCATGTGTTTTTCCAGACGCACGTAAACCGGCAGGCCATCCTCACCTACTTCTACGTCCACTTGCCC